>JAUWCK010000241.1 GCA_030609345.1 Methanosarcinales archaeon
CGATTGCAGATACCTCGGCTTTTGCGCTCTTCAGGATATCGGAAACTACGTTTTCCAGCCCCATGATCACAGGATCATCATGATCGCGATAACGAATCCGAAGATCACAATCGTCTCTGGAATAACGGTCATGATCAGACCCTTGCCAAAGAGTTCCTCTTTCTCGGTAAATGCCCCGACCGCTGCGGAACCGATATCCTTCTCCGCAATAGCCGAGCCGAGACCTGTTAGTCCGACTGCGAGCCCTGCGCCGATTGCGATCAAGCCGTTCTGGTTTGCCAGTATCTGTTCAACCGTTGCTGCTGCTATATCTATTGTCATTTTTATTCCTCTGTGTATATTCTATTGTATCCGAATGGATTATATGTCCTGCCCCCGCCTTCGTAGAACTTGGTAAAGAATTCCACGTACTGCAACCTGAGTGCGTGCAGTCCGGGGGCGATTATGCTCAGTGCGGTATTGAGCGCATGTCCGAGTATGAATATGATCGCTGCAACGACTATGAAGAGCCCGCCGCTATCAAACATCATTCCCGACATGATATTGACTGCTGTTGCGATACCGATCGATGATAGACCGACCGCAAGCAGTCTTGAGTACGAAAGGACGTTACTCAGGACGGATGGTAGCTCCATAATAGCAGTACCACCCTCTCCTGCGACCAGCATGATGACTGCAAGCGCGAATACAACTGCGCCCGGCACCATACTCGTAACAACTCCCATCATTCCGAAGAGTAGAAGGAATATGCCAACTTGCAGCACGATCCATGCGGCTTTTTCGAGTATCGCTGCTTTCATGCCGTGTTTCACAAGCACATTCCGGAACCCGGCGATAAGTCCTATGTCGATATGTATCACGCCGATTAGGAGGGTCAGGACAAGAAGGGTGGTTACGAGGTGCGTCCTGTGGATCGGATAGGTGATCATCTCACCACCCAGAGCCGCAAAGAGTGGAATGGTCTCCCACCCCGGAATCAAGCCCGGATGCCCATGAATCCCTGCCAGCGGGAATCCAAGGAATTCCGCATATAATATCCCGAAAAATAGTGTAACTATGTTACAGTAGATCAGGACTGTGAAAAGCGAGTTCCATCCTTCCCCGTGCAGTTTTGACCTGCCATAAAGAGATATCGCAAGTAAGATCAATGCATACCCGATATCTCCAAGAATAAATCCATAAAATAGCGGGAATGCGATGAACACAAAGGTAGTTGGATCGATCTCGTGGTATCTCGGGCGGGCATAGAGATTCATGACCGCTTCCATCGGATTCACGATCTTTGGGTTGTCGTATTCGATCGGGACCTTAGCTTCATCGACCGGCTCTTCCACAATCGTTACGTAAACCCGGTTGCCGGTCGCTTCTTCGACCCTGGATCTCACGGTCTCGAACTCATCATCCGGAATCCATCCATCGATCACGAATGTATGCTCTGATGTCGCAAAGACCAGTGGCGCCTCCTTCTTCTGCGTCTCGATGGATAACAACTCCTCGCTCGCAAGGATGAAATCCTCGTACTCTGCTTTTACCGAGTCGATCTCCGAAGATATGGACTCGAGATCCCTTGTAAGTGAATCCTGCCTGCTCTTAAGTTCGCTTATCAGGTCGTCAGGTGTGCCCGGGATTGCAGGTATCTTGACCTCGCCAAACTCGTATTCGGCTAACAGGTCTGTTACCTGCTCCCTGTACTTGACCGGGACTGCCAGTATGAAAACGCCTGTGTTGCCGGTTGCGAACTGATACTCATCCGTGATCCCTTTCAGTCCTGCCCGAATGTCCACTCCTTTCTTGACGGTTCCGGCAAAGACGTGAAGTGTTTCATACCCTCTGCAGAGATCGAAATTCACAGGAATCCCTGAGAACGCCTCGACCTCGTGCATTCCGGTTTGCACATCCTTTAAGTCTGCCTCGATCTGAGATTTCCGCCCCAGTTTCCCTGATACCACGTCGCCAAGTGTTTCGAGCTTCCCTTCGAGTTCAGATGATAGCTGGCGAGCATTGATTGGCTTGGGGTACGGTTTCTTGATCCCGAGAAAACTCGCTATCGAACGCAGTTTCAAGAGTTTCTTTGAGTCATCCTCAGCACCGGAGAGCGGAGTTCCGATGTGAAAATAATCCGCTTCTGCATACTCCTCGATATGCAGCGCATGTAGATCATGTAGCGTCTTGATGGTTGGCTCAAGAACATCCTTGTGCCCGGTCAGGAGCACCTTACTCATCTGCTTCGGTTTTAGCATGAACTACCTTCTCAAATTCTACAAGTAGGAAATCGACTGCGTCATCGATCTTTCCCGATGCAGTCTCCAAAAGCTTATTCGCGTCACTTCTTCCCTGGAGAACGATCTTCTGGCGCTCCTCTGCTATCTGCTCTTTCGCAGTCTCCAGCAGATGGGCGGCATGGTCATTGGCGCGCTCCTCTACATCCCGTATAATCTTACGCGCCTCATCCTTTGCAGCCACAACCGCCTTTTTCCGGTCTATGTGCGCCTGTTCGACCATCGCATTGGCGTCTGATTCTGCCTGTTTGATCTCTTCAAGGATTTCACTTTCACTCATTAATTTCCTCACTGGTATGCGCGTACTGATAAAACCTTCGCATCATGCATCATATATCGATTTGACTGGTGAACACACT
>JAUWCK010000215.1 GCA_030609345.1 Methanosarcinales archaeon
CAAACCATCCTACAGATTTATTAAATCTATTTTGGAATGATACTGTGATAATACTTACTCTTTAATCTCACTGAAATCCCAATGCGCGGATACACGTATTTCTATCAGCTATTGTCGATCAAGAGACCAGTATGTGCAACCGGGTGGGTGGTAGATCATTATTTGTGAGTTCCCTCAGACAGTTGCAGGATTGAAATGCAGTCTTCTGGAACGATGTCGCTGAAGGAATAGCGGACCCGACAGCCGCGCCGCCCTCACTTCACGACTTCGCTCGCATTCGTGATCACAGGATCCGCACCCAGCACGGAAAGCCTTGTTGCGATCTCATTCGCACCATGATGCCCGCCAGTGACCGCGATCGCGTGACGAAGCGCGCAATCGACCACGACAACCGCGGGATCGGTCCATTTACTCCGCAGAAGCGGTGCAATCTTCCGGACAGCGATCCCGCAGGACATGATCGCAATGATCACATCGTACCCGGATTCCTCTGAAAACGCATCCGGAAATGCAGATTCCAAGTACCAGATCACCTCGCCGCCGACGAGACCTGCGACGCGCTCTGCAACCGCCCGGTTCCGCTCAAATGATATCACTGCGATCCGTATAGGTGCGACCTCCTGAAACTTTTTGGATGCACGACATCGCCGATCAGAATCATGGCTGATCTCTCTATCCCTACCGCCTCGACCTTTTCTGCGATATCCGCAACCGTGCCCCTGATGATCTGCTCATCCTGCCACGATGCCCGGTAGACGACTGCGACCGGCGTATCCAGAGGATACTCGACATCATCCATAATCTTCGCAATCTTATTCACCCCGAGAAATATTGCCATCGTTGCGCCGTGCTTTGAGAGTTCCCGGATCGAGTCTGCCTTGAGCGTCTCGCCAGCCGGGCGGGTGATGATCAGGGTCTCTGTGATCCCCGAGAGTGTAAGCTGCGTTTGAAGCGCAGCCGAAGCTGCAAAGACCGAGGACACGCCCGGAATGATCTCAACATTGATGTTGTGGCTCTTCAGCGCCGCGATCTGCTCGCATATCGCGCCGTAGAGCGACGGATCCCCGGTATGCAGCCGGACGACCGTTTTTTTGTCGCGGATCGCGCCTACCATGAGCTCGGTCAGTTGATCAAGGGTGAGCCCGTGACTGTTGATGATCTCGCCTGCGCTGTTGGCGGCGATCTTGCGATCGACGAGCGAGCCTGTGTAGATCACGAGATCGGATTCTTCGAGCAGTTCCTTTCCCCGAAGCGTTAAGAGCTTCGGATAGCCGGGTCCTGCCCCGACAAAATAGACCTTCTCCGGCGTGATCCGCCGCGCTTCCGCATCTCCTTTGCTTGCGCATAATATGCTGAAATAATCGCCCTTATCCGGAATCTCATCTGTTACCCGCTCTTCGTCAGAGAAGAGCTTCTCAGCAAAGATAAAATTCGTGTAACCCTCCTCGATCAGACTGTCCCTGATTTTTTTTGGCGTTCGCGTCTTTAACACGATCTTTGTGGCGACCGGCGAGCCGTCGCTGACCACGAACGATCGATCGATGTCGGCATCGGTTCTCGATGCGAATGCCGTGATTGAACTAATTCCCGGGACGGTTTCGATGACGAGGTGCGGGTATTTTTCCCGTATCCGCTTTTTCAGGCGGGTAAACGTCGAGAAGAAGTTGGGATCACCGATCAACCCGAATGCGACCAGTTTGTGCATGGCGGCGGCGGAAACGAGGTCCGCGTTATGATCGATGGTTCGGTCCAGTGTGGTTTTGTCGTGCGTCATCGGAAAATCGAGTATCTCTGCATCCGTGTACGGCAGAACCAATTCTAAAGCGAGTTTTCCCGGAACAAATACCTTATCGCTCTCTTCAAGTATCCGCACCGCCTTGAGCGTCAGCAGTTCAGGATCGCCGGGTCCGAGTCCAAGTCCGATCAGCATTGTTTTCCTCCTTGTTTCCTTGCATCTCCAACAACGATATACACCGGATTTGCCGGCTTAAACGCGGTCTCCCCCGCAAGTTCGTATCCCTTTGAGACCTGAACGTGAATCACCTCCTCGAATATCCCGAGCGACTTCATACACCCGATGATCCGAACCGCGGTCTCGATCCGAGCCGCGTTCGCGACCACCCGCCCCCGGACTTTGGCGCAGAGTCCCGCAAGCACGCTCTCGACATTCTTTGTGCCGCCGACAAATGCGCAGTCGATGCAGGCGGCAGGCAGGTCTGCAATCGCTTCTGCCGCCTCGCCGTGAACGAGCGTTACTTTGTCCAGGATTCCGGCGGCAGCGAAGTTCTGCTCTGCCACCCTGATGGCTTCCTCCCTGATGTCGATTGCGTAGATCGTGTCTGCGAATCTTGATGCCGCGATCGAGACCGCACCTGTGCCGCAGCCGATGTCGCAGAATGTGTCGCCCGGGCGGAGTTTGAGTTTCGCGATTGTGATCGCGATGATCTCTGGTTTGGTTGGGCTTGCTGAGAGCATGGTAAACACCTATTCATATTTTTCAGCAGTTGTATTTATCTCTTGCTTTGGGATCTAAAACACTTCGCGTGTCTGCCCCTCCCACACCTGATATCGCAGAAGATGCGAAAGCACGCAGCGCAGTCATTTACATAGATTCCTCCGATTACACGGACTCCGGGTTATCTGCTTGCCACACGTTACTCGAGCACGTTCATTATATCAGACCCCTGAGTCCCCGCGCCCAGGTCCTGGCAACCTCGTCCATGCGTTAGACATAAGTCTGAAAAAGGCATCTGTATGATCGGTGAGTCATCATGAGAATCCCAGTAGTCGCAGGGCAGTTCTACCCATCAAATCCCAGAACCTTGAAAAAGGAGATCAAATCATACTTTACAGGCATACCGATCGCGCCGGATCCGGCGATCATGGGCGCGGTTGTACCTCATGCCGGATACATATACTCCGGAAGAACGTCCGCGCATGTGTACGCAGCACTCCCGAATGCCGACACCTTCGTGATC
>JAUWCK010000191.1 GCA_030609345.1 Methanosarcinales archaeon
TTCTTCGTCAGAATCTCCTCTTGCAAGCCGTTCTAACTTACAGAGAAGATATTCATCCTTATACTTCACAATATCCTTGTAAAACTCTTTAAAAACATATTCGAAGACGAAGAGTTTCGCAGACCGATCAGGTTCAATTCCCTCTCCTGTCCTTTCTGCAATCGCCAGTCGGATTCTAAGGACATTCAAGAACATCTTTACCTTCCGGGGGTTGCAGCCGGTGCCTTTTGCAACGATCGTTGCACACTCCTTTTCTCGTCCCCCAATACCCAGCTTTTCGATAAAAGCCGCCATATCATCTTCTCTGATTGGCGGGAGCGTAAAAGGAATCTGAATTATCTTTTCTATATAATCTTGTCCACTGATCGGTTTCTGATCCTTGCTTTTGTATCTGACCTCAACCCCTTTCTCAATCACCTCTTTCTCCACACCGATCACAAATATACACTTTGGAACGTCTAAAAAGAGCTTTATCACCTCAAGAATCTCGATCGTCTTCTCTGGCAGGCATCTATCCAGATCGTCGACGAATACAACCAACCGCTCTCCATCTTGCAAACACTCACCTATTGCGGTTTCGAAATCATATCGGAGAGTGCTTTTTATCCCAATGCTATTCTCAAAGAGATCTTCCGCTTCTTTAAGGGTTATCGTTGTGGTTTTTCTTAAAACAGCGTCAGTGCCTAATTTGCCAATGTTTCCAAGCAGCCTCATACCTTTAACTGTTAACTTCTCTTCCTTTTGAAACTCAATCAATATCTGTTGCAACAACGCAAGTCCGATCGGTTCATCCCCATAAGCCCATGCATTGAACCAGATCGTCTTAACGTCCTCGCGACCTCTAAACCTCTTTTCAACCATCCTCATCAAGCTTGTCTTCCCACTACCCCATCTTCCATGAATACCGATAGTTAGAGGGCTCCTGGCATCAAAATTCCCTATCAACTCCAGAAGAATATCTGCATAATCATCAAAGCCCAACCCATCTTCTGTTGTCGGTGAATCCCCGAATATCTCCAGTCTGGGCGCCTTCTCAACCATACAGAATGGTAAGTGCTATTCGTATTTATCTATGGCGCTTGGTCGGTACAAAAATCTCGAAAACCAGGGATTCGCCCCCCATTCTCACTCCACCACACGAACCGTGATCAGGTTGGTGGTTCCGGAAACGAAGATCGGCACTCCGGTCGTGAGCACCACCCGGTCCCCTGCCTTCACGAAGCCGGCGTCCATCGCGGATCGCACAGATGCATCCATCGCCTCGTCGGTCGTCTCCACTGCAGGGATTATTAGCGGAGTAACACCCCACACAAGCGCAAGTCTGCGAAATGTCGCTTCGTCCGGGGTTATCGCGATGATCGGAGTTTCCGGACGGTACATCGAGACGACGGTTGCCGTGCTTCCCGAGTACGTGGTGGTGATGATCGCTGCGGCATTCAGATCGCGTGCAAGCTGGCAAACGGCGTGCCCGATGCTGCGTCCGATCGAGAGTCCGGTCACATCGGCGTCTGCTTCCGTGCGCACCCGCCAGCCCGCAGACTCGGTCGTTCTTGCGATCCGGTCCATCATGACAAGGCTCTCGATCGGATAGTCCCCGATCGTGGTCTCCCCTGAGAGCATGATCGCATCAGTCCCGTCCAGTATGGCGTTTGCTACGTCTGTCGCCTCGGCGCGGGTCGGAATCGCATCATGGATCATCGATTCGAGCATCTGGGTTGCGGTGATGACAGGCTTGCCTGATGCATTTGACTCCTTGATGAGCCTCTTCTGCGTAATCGGCACCTCTTCGATCGGAATCTCGACTCCGAGATCTCCTCTCGCCACCATGATCCCATCCGCCACCTTCAGTATCTCTGAAAAATTGTCAAGCCCCTTTTTCGTCTCGATTTTGGCAATGACCGGGATATCGGCTCCCTGCTCATGGATCATCTGCTTGACGCCAGAAATATCGGACGCGCTTCTCACGAATGAAACCGCGATGTAATCGACATCGTGTTCTATTCCGAATGAGAGATCCTTTTTGTCCTTTTCAGTGACGCTCGGTATCGAAAAATGTGCATCCGGGACGCTTACTCCCCTCTTGTCGGTGAGAACTCCTCCGACAACGATCTTCGCCTCGACACACGCCCCATCGGTTTCCACGACCACCATCCTGATCCTGCCGTCATCGATCAGGATCGTCTGACCCTCTGATACCTCTTTAGCAAAGAGCGGATATCTTACGCCGATATGACGCTCATCCCCGATTATATCGCGGGAATGGATGGTCAGATCATCTCCAGCGCGTATAATTACGCTTCCACCCTGCACCCGGGAGGTCCTGATCTTCGGACCCTGAATATCCAGCATGATGGCGACAGCACGGTTCTGCTCCTGCGAAAGAGCCCGTACCATGCGTATCTGTCTCGCGTGCCACTCATGCGTGCCATGTGACATGTTGAGCCGGCAGACGTCCATGCCGCGTCCGATCAGCTGGCGCAGGGATTCCTCGGATTCAGTGGCTGGTCCGGTGGTGCATACGATCTTTGTTCTTCTCAGGGTCATGGTTGTGCAGTGTAATAGTCTGGGTTCCAGTCGGTCAGGAATTGCATATCACCCCCAACCCAAGTCCGGTTTACTCTTTTGAGGGGCGGCATATAAGGGTTTTGTACGTGTTTAGCTAACCACAAGATTACACAGATTTCCACAAGATTTCTGTGTTAATCTCGTGAAATCTCGTGGTTTTTTCGCCTCAGCTAAACACATACGGGGTTTTGAGACCGCGTGTTTTGCATAATCCGGGCAATGTCTAAAAATCCGAGTGTTTTCCGCCGATTTACTCGATTCGCGGCATTCGTTAAATTCGTTAAATTCGTGATAAAACCAAACCATATCTGAGCCCCGGGGTCACTCAATACCCCGGGCAACTGGACACCCCGCGGCACCAAATACTTTATTTACATATAGCCGCCCAAAGGAACCATAATGACAGACATCGAAGAAACGCCAGAGATAAAACATCTTGTGCGTATCGCAAACGCCGATCTGGATGGACACCAGTCGGTTCAGTACGCGCTCACCGGGTTAAAAGGCGTTGGTATACGGACATCAAGGATTCTCGCAGACGGTGCCGGGATAGATCCGACAGCGGTCATAGGGTCACTGAATGATGCTGAAGTCGAAAAACTCAAGCAGGCAATCGCGAATTTTGAAGGTGCAGTCCCAACATGGATGCTGAATCGAAGGCGGGATCTCCTGACCGGCGAGGATAAACATATCATCGGCGTGGATCTTGGGTTATCCGTGAACGAGGATATCAACACCATGAAGAAGACCCGCAGTTACAGCGGAATCCGGCATGAGC
>JAUWCK010000013.1 GCA_030609345.1 Methanosarcinales archaeon
GGTGAAGGTGCTGGAGATCAATCAGTTACAGATCCAGCAACCGACCTTCCACCAGAGAACAAGCCGTACAGCGATCCAGAGGGACCATTCTACCCGCAGCATCCACAGTCACCAAGAAAGGACTTCATGACGTTCAATCCGGTGATCATGGACCACAACGATAAGGACTTCGATTACGGTATGCTCGACTTCGATTACTGCGAGGACAGCACCAATGTGCAGAGACCAAAGCAGAAGGTCTTCAAGCGGATGTGGTACGAGAAGGACTGGTTCAAGGACGATAACGCTGATGGCGTATGGGACAAGTATGGATCGAGTGTGTGGAACAACGATCCATCCAAGGGTGATACCTACGGACCTGCGATCATGCAGGAGTTCACATACATGTTCCTGAACGATATCACGATGCCGACGATGATCGAGAGCGGAAGCAGGGTTCTCATACCGATGGCACATGACCCAGCCAATTCGTATAGCGGTCTTAACAGCTTCGATGCAGATGGCGATGGTGCCAATGATGAACTGAGGGTTGAGAGCGAAGCAACACTTGGTATCGACATCGACCAGGATGGCGACACTGACGTTATGGATGTCGATGGCACCGAGCTCAGCGGTGATGAGTCCGTTGTGCTGGTGATTGAGAAGAGGCTTGAGATAGGCGAGGAGATACAGCTCTTCGACCACAGGGTGAAGCTGCTGAATATCTATGGACCGGATGATAGGTCGGCAGACTTCCTCGTATCTGATAACGAGGGTGGATCGAGAAGCGATGTGGAGAACATAGATGAGGATGACTACAAGCTCTTCTATAGGGGCTTGGAAGATGACGATGGAACGACCCTCTACGTGAAGGTAATAGCGGTAGACTGGACAGACTCGCCACATGTGCGTGCAGTGCGCATTGAGGTCGGAAGGATGTTCGGTCAGACATACGCAAACATCGGAGCGAACATTGACTGGAGCCAGAAGGCGTTCATCGTTGACGGGGTCTTCTACAACGTGGTTGCGATAAAGGCTCAGGATGACTGCATCAAGTACATCACATTCAGGCAGAAGCTTCCAAAGCTGCCGATCAAGCTCTATGGCGTGCATCTGAAGGTATGGGATGAAAATCAGATCCTTCCAGAGATGTCACCATTCAACATGGATCACAAGGTGTGCCAGGATGTGCTGGACTACCAGTTCATACCGTACAATATGCAGGATAAAATCGGAGACGTATCCAAGATAAAACCGCCACTGGAGATCACATACGTGGAAGAGGCTGTCGAGAAGAGATACTACGGATCGCTTCTTGAGATCTACAATGAGACCAGGGTGTGCGAGAACAGTGCGCCGCTCTCTGCTGTTAATGATGTGCAATCATGTACCGAGATCGAGAAGTGGATAATTGAATGGTTCCACACATATCCGGACCAGTACACAGCATTCAGGCTGCAGCCCGATGAGAGGGTACTTGTAACACTCTCCTGGATTGCGGATGAAGCAGAGACCACGATCTGGAATGGCGATTCGAGTCAGCCGCTTGCGGTCAATAATGGAGACCGTGTCAAGTTCTGGTACGAAGACTGCACAGGACCACTCTACATCGATGATGCTACTGATTCGATCAGGGTCTACGGCACATTTGGTGAAGGAGCTGGAGATCATGATGTTATAGATCCAGCAACAGACCTTCCACCAGAGAACAAGCCGTACAGCGATCCGGAAGGACCGTTCTTCCCACAGCACCCACAGGCACCGGTAAAGGACTTCATGACATTCAATCCTGCAATCATGGACCACAACGATCCGGACTTCGATTACAGTATGCTTGACTTCGACCTCTGTGAGGATAGCACCAATGTGCAGCGACCAAAGGAGAAGGTCTTCAAGCGGATGTGGTACGAGAAGGATTGGTTCAAGGACTACAACATGAATGGATGCTGGGATGTTGTGATCGAGTCCCTGAGCGGTACGTATAAGTACACGATATGCCTTGAGGACTGGAATGCGATCCCTGAATGGCAGAAGGTCGGTGAGAGAATCAGAGAAGGGAACAACGATCCGGCTATCGGGGATATATATGCCCCATCGATCGTGCAGGAGTTCACATACATGACGTTGGATGATATCACGATGCCGATCATGGTCGAGAGCGGAAGCAGGGTTCTCATACCGATGGCACACGATCCGTCCAGTCCGTATAGGGGTCTTAACAGCTTCGATGCAGATGGCGATGGCGTCAATGATGCACTGAGGGTTGAGAGCGAAGCAACGCTTGGTTTCGACATCGACCAGGATGGACTACCACTTGAGCCTATGGATGGCGATGGCATCGAGCTCAGCGGCGATGAGTCCGTTGTGCTGGTGCTTGAGAAGAGGCTTGAGATAGGCGAGGAGATACAGCTCTTCGACCACAAGGTGAAGCTGCTGAACGTCTATGGACCGGATGTTAGATCGGCAGACTTCCTCGTATCTGATAACGAGGATGGATCGACCTCCAACGAAGTGAACATAGCCGATGATGGTCGCGAGCTCTTCTCCAGAGCAGACCCAGAAGATGAGGGAACGACATTCTACGTAGAGGTTAAAGCGGTAGACTGGACGAATGACCCGGGCACGCGTGCAGTGCGCATTGAGGTTGGAAGGATGTTCGGTCAGACATACGCGAACATCAGAGCAAACGTTGACTGGAACCAGAAGGCATTCATCGTTGACAAGGTCTTCTACAACGTGGTTGCGATAAAGGCGGATGGTGACTGCTTCAAGTACATCACATTCAGGCAGAAGCTTCCAAAGATGCCGATCAAGCTCTATGGAGTGCACCTGAAGGTATGGGGCGAGGGCGAGCTGCTACCAGAGATGGCACCGTTCTGCGAGGACCACAAGATACTGGTAGACATACTCAAGACACACCCCAGACCATCTACGCAGCAGGATAAGATCGGCATGCAGGTCGGAAGACCGCCACTTGAGATCACCTACGTGGAAGAGGATACCGAGGAGAGATTCAGCGGATCGCTTCTTGAGATCCTTGATGAGTATGGTGACGGTGCAGATACTGACTGCTGTGATGACGAAGATGCGATCGCCGCCGGAGTGGCATGGCTGGCAGCCCAGCAAAATGCCGACGGATCATGGGGAACGACCTATGAGGTTGGCACAACTGGTCTTGTTGTACTGAAGTTAGAGGAGTATGCAAGAGAATTGGGAATGTCGCCCTTCGACCCGGCCTATGCATACTCGGATGAAGTTCAGGACGGACTTGACTATATCTTCAGCCAGTCAACTATCATAGACATCAGCGTACAGCCCGCGGGTGACCCGGATGGTGACGGTGACGGTCAGGGCGTATATATGGACTCAGGACAGAACCGCAGGAGTTACGAGGCAGGCATAGCAGCAATGGCTATCGCAGCAGGTGGAGAACCGGACAGAGTGGTGAATGTTGCCGGCAGCGCTGTAGATACATGGACATACGGACAAGTTATGCAGGATGTCGTGGACTATCTGGCATGGGGTCAGACAGACTCCGGAAATGGACGAGGTGGCTGGAACTACAATGAAATGGACAATTCAGGACCCAGAAGCGATAACTCCATCTCAGGATACGTGGTGCTGGGTCTCGGCTATGCCGAAGCGGCTCCGCCCAACGGATTCGGATTGACCATCCCGCAGTTTGTCAGGGACGAGCTGAACATCTGGATCGATTACATCCAGAACGATGTAACTGGAGATGCGGATGATGGTGGTTCTGGCTACACCACTCCTGGCCAATGGGTCAACATCCTCAAGACGGGCAACCTGCTCTATGAGATGAAATTTGTCGGCGATACGGAAGACACCCCAAGAGTACAGCACGCAGTCGACTATCTTGTGAGACACTGGAACGATGCCAACCCCGATCCTGGGTGGAGAGGAACAGCAGTGACAGGAGCCCACAAACAGTCCATGTACTGCACGATGAAAGGGCTTGAATCCCTCGGCATAGAAGAGATCGACGGAATCGACTGGTACTGCGATGACTTCTGCCCGGTGCTACTTGCCGAGCAGAACGCCGATGGATCGTGGAATCTTGATATGTATGGCGATCAGAACCTGGCTACAGTGTGGGCTCTGCTCACGCTGGAAAAGGCAGTCCCCGTGCAGCTGGAAGCAAAAGAGCGCTGGACACTCGAATGGTTCCACACATATCCGGAGCAGTACACAGCATTCACACTGCCAGAAGGAGAACTCTACCTGATGACTCTTGCATGGTTCGCACCTGAGGCAATGACCGAGATATGGGATGGTGATTCAACCGGATCAATTGCCAGCTACACTGGCGATCGCGCCAAGTTCTGGTATGACCCGGCAGATCAGACAGACATCTATATCAACAGGATCCCCGCACATGAGCCAGATCAGCCTGACCTGGACATCACAGAGGTCATATGTCCGGACAACGGTGAGATCAGCTACACGGTGAAGAACAACGGCGACGCAGCTGCTGGAGCATTTGATGTGAGCATCGAAGCGACAGGCGTCAGCGAAACCGACAGCATCACTGGACTTGCAGCAGGTGTAAGCGTTACCAGAACCGTTGCTGTTGACTGCGTTGAGACCGGATACACGGTCTGTGCAGATTCGGGCTATGCTGTGACTGAGAGCAACGAGGCCAACAACTGCATGAACTCAGGATCGTGCACGTGTGACTGGAACACATGGAACGACGACTGCGTCATCAGTGATGATGAGATATCCAATGCAGAGTATTATTGGGCAACCAACACCCCAATAAACGGACACATCATCACTGACCCGGAGATCAGCTCGCTTGAGTATCAGTGGGTGACCGGCGACGTCTGCTAGAGAATAAAAGATATTGGATGTGTTTTAATAACACATCCAGTATTTAATTTATTTCAAGGAGAACTACCATGAAAACAAGTAAAATGGCCATAAATATGTTGATGGCAACGGCGGTGATATGCCTGGTCTTCATGATGGCGCCAGCAGCATCTGCACAAACCATCACAGGCGACCGGACCATTGATCCCACGAGTCTGCCAGCAGGCGATACATTCAGGGTGACTGTTGATGTGACCATAGCCGGCACAGTCTTCGGTCCAGTACTGAATGAAGACGTCCCGCCGGGATGGGCTGTGACAGAAGTTGCCAATGCTGGAGCCACCTACAATGCTGGTGAGACATCGTGGCTCTGGAGCGGCACACAGACCGCCGGTACGAAGACGGTTATCTATGATGTCACAGTACCAGCCGGCACAACGCCTGATGACTATCCAGTGACTGGAAAGGTCCTGGCAACCGTCGGTGGAAACACAATCGGCCCATTTGATGTAACCGGTGACAATCAGGTGACCGTTACAGGACCGCAGAACATCGCAGGCGACCGGACCATCGATCCCACGAGTCTGCCAGCAGGCGATACAGTCAGGGTGACCGTTGATGTGACCATAACCGGCACAGTCTTCGGTCCAGTATTGAATGAAGACGTCCAGCCGGGATGGACTGTGACAGAAGTTGCCAATGCTGGAGCCACCTACAGTGCTGCTGAGACATCGTGGCTCTGGAGCGGCACACAGACCGCCGGTACGAAGACGGTTATCTATGATGTCACAGTACCAGCCGGCACAACGCCTGATGACTATCCAGTGACTGGAAAGGTCCTGGCAACCGTCGGTGGAGAAACGATCGGCCCATTTGATGTAACCGGTGACGATCAGGTGACCGTTGAGTCGACCATTCCCCCAGACGTAACCGTCATCTATCCGAACGGCGGTGAGACTCTGAGCGGCACTACGATCAATGCGAGTGCAACAGACACCGATGGGACCATCGCGAGTGTGGTCTTCTCATACTCTCCGGACGATGGAGCGAGCTGGACCCTGCTCGGAGCTGGAACTCCTGCTGGAGGCGACATCTACGAGTATGACTGGGATACAACGACCGTTGCAGACGGCGACCAGTACCTGATCAGAGCACTGGCAACAGACGATGAAGGTGCAACAGACGTTGACGAATCGGATGCTGTGTTCACGGTCTTCAACGAAGACCCACCAGAACCCCGCATCACAACTCCAGCTGATGGATCCACCGTCAGCGGCGTATCATCAATCGTAGCGGTGGATGACAGCGGTGAAGGCGATATCGCCTACTGCCTGTTCGAGTGCTACAATGATACGAACTGCAACTGCATCGAAGACGACGTTGGAAGCGTATGGATTGAGGTGTACAACGACACCGATCCAGCCGGTGGATGGAACTTCACAGGTGACACAACAGAGATTCCAGACTGCTGCCATATAATCAGGGTGACGATGGTTGATGGAATCGGTCAAACCGGATCAGATCAGATCAACGTGAATCTGTCGAACCACGACCCAGTGCCAAATATAACAGCTCCAAGTGATGGAGCCACTATATCTGGTAGCGTGATCGTAAACGCGGTCGATGAGAGCTTTGAATCCGGAGCGGACATTGTCTACTGCCTGTTCGAGTACTACTATGACGAGAACTGCAACTGCGCTGAAGACGATGGAAACGAATGGGTCGAGTTATACAACGACACCGATGGATGGAGCACCGAATGGGACATGCTCCCAGGCGGAGTAGCAGCACATCCGGACGGTTGCTATATGATCAGAGCAACGATGGGTGACGTGCACGGCAGAAACGGATCAGCTGAGATCAACGTGAATCTATCGAACCCTGACTTCTGCCTCGACCTCAAGGAAGGTTGGAACTTCGTCTCGATCCCGAAGCGCATCAACGGCTCGAATGGAGCGGTTGGCATATTCAATCTGGTACAGGGCGAGACCTGCCTGTATTACGACGGATGTGCAGAAGGATGGCTGAGCAACCATGACATCTATGTTGTACCATGCCAGGGCTACTGGGTATACAAGGACGCGGATGAAAAGATCTGTGTGTACTTTGACCCGGGAACCGGGCAAAGCGTCCCACCATCACAGAATCTCTGTGAGGGATGGAACATGATCGGTCACATAGACACGAGTCTCATGCCAATCAATGACAAAACCATTGCAGACTTCGGTTCGATCACAACGATCGAGGGCAAGTTTGCACAGGTATGGCAGTGGACGCAAGACGACTACTATAAGTGCTATCCGCTTGGTGGATTTACCCACATGACCCCGGGACAGGGCTACTGGATCCTGATGAAGAAAGACGCCACGATGTACGGAACACTGTAGTTGAATACAATAAAGAAAGGATTGATCTTTCATCCTTTCTTTACTTTTGTTTTAACAGGTGATGATACCTTATGAAAGAAAACAAGAATACAACTGGAACGATCTGGATATTGATCCTTCTTTCGATCCTCTTAACACTATCAGGGATGGTAGTGACGGTGTCGGCAGAGCTTCCCACTCCACCAAATCAGTTCTACGGGACTGTGACAATTGATGGCGAGCCAGCACCTGCTGGAACCATCATCACTGCTTACATTGATGGAGACCCCATAGAAAGCATTGAAGTTACAACAGCAGGTGAATATGGTTCCGATCTGAACTATCTGGAGGTTGCTGGCAGCGAATCTGATGTGATAACCTTCAGGGTAAGTGGATCCGATGAGACGGGAACTATTGTATGGGGTCTGTATGAGAAGCCGCGAGAACTCGATATAGGAGAGCCACCTGTTGGAGCAACGCCTACAGATACGCAGGACTCATCACCGGGTGGTGCAGCGGGCGGCGCCGGTGGAATATCGAGACCGGGAGCGTTACCGACCGTAACACCGGACGGGACAACGTCAGCACCTGATGAGGGTGTGACACCGGATTCCCCGGAAGCAACGGAGACTTCTACGGAAGTGCCCACATCAACCACAACAGATGAATCTCGATCGGGAGGGATTCTTACAGGATATGGATTGATGCTTGTAATTATAGTTGCGATCATAGGATTGCTTGTGGTGATATATCTGGGCATGAGAAAGAGAGAATGACTAAGTTTGTAAAGGAGGGAATATTCATGGAACAAGGTGAAAAAACGAGAATGATCAAGGCATTGACCATTCTTTCGATCCTTTTGGCAATATCTGGGATGGCGGCAATAGCATCAGCGTTTCCGTCCCCACCGAATCAGTTCTACGGGACTGTTATGATCAATGGTGAAGATGCACCCGCCGGAACCATCATCACTGCTTACATCGGTGATGAACTCAGAGGGAGCATCGAGATTGGAACAGCAGGTGAGTATGGTTACGATCTGAACTATCTGGGCGTCACTGGCGGCGACTCTGACAACGGCAGGACGATAATCTTCGAGGTAGCTGGAATTCCGGCAAACGAGAATGATGTTGCATGGAACTGGTACGCGGTTCCGCGAAGACTCGATCTAACCGTTGGAGATTGTGAAGCGCCTGTGGTGTCCGATCCATCTGCAAACCCACCATCGATATCAGTAGATGGGCTACAGACCTCACAGCTGAATGTGACGGTCACGGACAACGGCGCGGTTGGCATCGTCACCGTTAACCTGTCAGAGATCGGTGGACCTGAAGCGCAGGTGATGGAATACATCGGCGATGATGTATACTCCACAACCACGAATGCATCCGTGGACACCGTGCCAGGCACATACTGTCTGCCAGTCAATGCGAGCGATATTGCGGGCAACTACAATGACAGCGTTTGTATACCGCTGGCAATCAGCGATTGGAAAGATGAGTGGATGGGCCCTGGGTCTGAGGGTGGTGCTAAGGTTACCACGTCCGAACTTCAGGTGGCTGCTAACTGCTGGCTTGATGGAACGCCAGTGAGAGGGCACGTATTAACCGCCGCAGATTTCCAGCTGATACTCGCTGCATGGTTGTCAGATAGTGGAGCCTACGCGTGAACTTGATCAGAGTCATTGCGGTGGTATCGTGATATCATCGGCGAATGACTTTGATGATGGCTAACGAATCAAGCGCGACCGTGAACATGAATCGGCGTTCATGATGCGCGCTTACGTTAGCTACAAACGAAGAAGCCACAGTTGTCCCTACCGGATGAAAATATTCTGGTAGAGGCGGTTACTGTGATAGATCTCACTGGTGCAACATCTCACTGGTGCAACGTTTCAAATCCTTCTTTCTTCCGCATTTCTTCTGTGAGCAATGTAAGTGACCATTTCTTGCTTCCATCTGGCGATTTGGTGCATGCTTGCACTATGATTTCTGCAACGTGTTTTTCTGCGTACTTTTTGGGCTGACCGGGTCTTAGTTTTTCTGTTAGGGCGCTTTGGAGACCTTCTTCGCGGTATCTTTTCTTGATTCTCCAAACGGCGTTCCTGCCAACACATAATATTTCTGCTATCTCTGTGTCCTCTTTTTGCTGGTTTGCCAGCAGCAGAATACGTGCTCTGGTTAGCTCTCTTGCACTTTTTCGTCCCTTTTTCACAAAGCCCCTGAGGAGCTTTAGCTCATCCGCTTCAAGTTTTATCTCTACTATGAAGACATTATTATAGTATTCAAAGGTTATTAAATTGTTCCAAAATTAAGTTGTTGAGACAATAGACTGGTCCCAATTATTTGATTTTCCTGTATATATAGACTGCTGCAAGCCCGATCAATGCCATAACTGCCCCCAATCCAGGTTGGGCTGGTGTCTTGGCTTGCACTGGTGCCGCTGCTGGTGTTTCTGTAGCGGCGACCGTGGGGGTGGTCGCTGTTGCGGTCTGCGTCGGACTGGTCGTCATGTTGGCTGTTGGGGTAGATGTTGTGGTGCCACCGTTACTGGTTATGGTTGATGTTGGTGTTCCCGTAATAATGGTTATGCTGTTGTCACCAGCCACATTGAATGGTCCAAGCGTACTTCCTGCATCAGTAGCTAAGATCGTTCCAGCAATCTGGTAAACTCCTTCCTCTGTGTTTGAAGGCACAGTAACATCATACACAACTGTCTTTGGTTCACTCTGAGCACCCCCCCAGAGCCAACGCGTCTCAAGAGAATTATAGGTGGCTCCTGCATTCTCGATCTCTTCAACATTCCAGTCTGTTAAAATACTCTCATTCAGAACAGGACCATAGACTTCTCCGTCCATATTTATCTGTACCGTCACTGTAAATGCCCCACCCTGTGATATGGTTGTAGGAGTGATGGTTCTTGTAGCTGCAATCGTATTTTCTGCCAGCACTGGCGTTACCCCGGCAAAGACACAACATAGTATCACGAGAGCCGCTACGATTCCATGTACTTGATTCTTTTTCATGGTAATCCTCCTTATTGCATACGATGTGCGTTTATTTAAATGTAACCCACATACATTTTTAACACACATCACCGGTTGCCCACTGGTATTCAAGTAATCTGGTGTCACGGTTGTTTGAAATTCATAGACGTCTATAGCATGATAGTCCCTGGCGCGGCGGGATTCATAAATCTATATTCCCGGCTGCCGCCTGCAGCATCATGAACGCGTCGAGGGATGTCACCTTACCATCACCGTTCACATCTGCTTCATCTGCGACAGGAATCGCTCCGACCGCCATCAGGAGTGCGATGACCGCATCTGCTGTGGTGATTGCTTCACCGTCTGTAACAGTTAGTTCATCATCACCGGTTACTTCAAATGGACCAATCGTTTCTCCACCGACGGTTGCCAGGACGGTTCCTGTCACGGGATTGTTGCCAGGCGCTGTGCCGGCTGGCACTGTGACATCATAGATAACCATCTTCGTACCGGTCTGTGCACCGCTCCAGAGCCACTTTGTCGCATCAGCATTGTAGGTTGCTCCAGCATTGGCAACTTCTGTCACAGTCCATCCCACCGGAAGAGTCCCATTCAGCACCGGACCATAGACTGTGCCGGTTATGGTCACATCAACGGTCACCCTGAATGCATCGCCTACATTCACACTCGTGGAGTTGATGGTCTGGTTGCCTGCGATGGTATCTGCTGCAGCTACTGCTGGTGTCAATGCTGCAAAAACCGATAGCACCATGACAGCCGTCAACAATCCAAACATTTGTTTCTTTTTCATAGTTCCTCCTTATTGCATACGATGTGTACATTTATTTAAATGTAACCCACACATACATTTTTAACACACATCACCCGTTGTCCACTGGTATTCAAGCAAGCTGATCTCTGCGTCTGTTATGGTGTGTCCGTTTATTTGAGTGTTGGTTGCCCAATAATATTCTGCATTGGATATCTCTGAATCACTGATGACGCAATCGTCGTCCCATGGGTTCCAGTCTGGCGGACTGTAAGTGACCATCACCGATGTTTCCTTTGTGTTTCCTGAAGTGTCGGTTGCTCTGGCATAGATCGTATTTGAGCCAGAAGCAAGGATTACAGATTTACTCCACGAGGTTGTTCCGGATGCGATCTGCCAACTTCCATATCCAACCCTCACTTCCCACTTTGCTCAGACCAACATTGTCTGATGCGCTTCCGCTAACGGTTATGGAAGCAGTTGTGAGTGTCTGTCCGTTTGTTGGGTATGAGATGGAGATCATTGGATCGGTTGGTGTTGAAACAGTGGGTCCAGAAGATGTTCCTGAAGTAGGCAGTCTCTTTGTGTGACCATGCCCGTCATCGAAATAGAAGTAATAATTGTGGCTTCCTGCCGAAAGGGTTGTTGAATACTTGAACATAGCACCTGACGTGTAATCTCCGCTTATCTTTGTCATCATGTGTGGAAAACCATCCACATAGACGTACTTCGTTGTTGGAGTATCTCCATCGGAATCTGTGTAGGTGACGTAATAATTGAAGGTTGTGGACGTATCACCAGATGATGGGTTTACAGAACCGCTTGAGAGGGTTGGTGGTTGGTTTGGTGTTAATACAGTGGGTCCAGAAGATGTTCCTGAAGTAGGCAGTCTCTTTGTGTGACCATGCCCGTCATCGAAATAGAAGTAATAATTGTGACTCCCTGCCGAAAGGGTTGTTGAATACTTGAACATAGCACCTGACGTGTAATCTCCGCTTATCTTTGTCATCATGTGTGGAAAACCATCCACATAGACGTACTTCGTTGTTGGAGCATCTCCATCAGAATCTGCGTAGGTGACGTAATAATTGAAGGTTGTGGATGCATCGCCCGATGATGGAGTTACAGAACCGCTTGAGAGGGTTGGTGCATTGTTCGGAGCAGAACCCGTTGTGAAATCCCAGAGAGATCCTGAGGTGGATGCACCGTGATTGTCGGTTGCAGTGATCTTCCAGTAATATTTTGTGTTGTAGCTCAGTGTACCTGGATCATGGGTCGTTCCTGACTGATCGTTAGAAACCAATGGTGGGCTTGTGCTGGTTCCGAAGAAGACATCGTATTTTACAGTATCGCCAGTATCAGGATCTCCGCCGGTCCAACTCAAATCAGCATTGATAGACTGACCGGTTGCGTGATTTGATGGTGAGGGGTTGCTCGGTGTATTTGGTGCGTTGTTTGGATTTAAAGAATAAACGATGCTCCTTGCATCAGGATAATTTCCCACAATAAAATATTCTGTTGCTTCTTCAACCGTTCCATGCCCGATAGCGAACTGATCGACCGTTACTAAGTAACTCGGCTTTGTATCACAGGTAAATCGATGTGCTGCCCATTTTGGAGTATGATCTGGACTATAAAGTGTTAGACCAAAATCCAAGCCATTTACAAATGACGCCCAATATTCAGTGGGATAAAATTCTGTATTTGGGGTCCCGGGGTCAGTTTGTGGTATGCTAAACTCATTTACTCCATCATTTGTCCATGGATTACTATTGGTATATGTAATTAATCGATAAAGTTGTGTATTAATATAAGCACAGGGAAACTCCTGATCGTGAAATGTATAGGTATCAGTTCCGAAATGTGTAAACTTATACTGGACTTTAACAGATTGCCCTTCCAGAGAAACCCACTGCTCAACATAGGTATCGGTCAGTACTCCTGTTTTCCAATCCCTCGGATGAGTTTTTGTATAAATCAGGTTTGCTCCTTCATTGTGATTGTGATTTCCCGAAATGATTTCGCCCTATGAAGATGCTCCCCCATGCCAGATGGTGGGCGAAGCCATGAGTTAAAAATCCAAGTATTTTCCACACAAATAGTCCATATCTATCGGATATTCGCACCGTTCGTGAGATTT
>JAUWCK010000107.1 GCA_030609345.1 Methanosarcinales archaeon
CCGGTAGATTTGGAATGGGCAAACGTTACGTTCTGACTGTTGAATCAAAGAAAGAAATCACTGACGTTGAAGAAGACCCCTCATTCAATCTATCTTCATTGGCTGTAAAAACGAATATTTCGATCTGGCAACGGAGCACGAGCACTATCTCTACGGGCACCAAGGCGAAGATCTGCCCTTGGCATCAGTTTCATCTCGTCCTAATAGAACTCCTCTACTGCCCTGCGAAGCGTTTCCGGGATCTCGCGCGTCGTTAGCTGGTCGAGCCCCACCGTTGAATCAAGCGTTAGCGGCGTAACTGAGATGTGGCGTTCGTGCAGCGCATGTACATCGGTGCCAGGGTCGTCATCCTGCACGAGATCGCCATTGATCCAGTAATACGGACGCCCCCGCGGGTCATGCCGCTTCTCAACAGCAGTCTTGAATATCTTTCTCGATAGTCTTGTGATCTCGATCTCGGTGTCAGGGGTGGCATTTCTCGGGATGTTGACGTTTAGCACATCCACACCATCCGGGAAACCCTTTTTAAGCGCGTGTTTTGCAATCCTCCCGACTATATCGATCCCTGCATCGAAATCGTACTCATAGTGCCTGAGATCGTCGAACTTGTCGCCCTGATCCACCACCTGAATCGATGCCGCTATCGTTGGGATGCCGTAGCTGGCAGCCTCAAGCGCAGCACCGATCGTGCCGGATGTGGTCACTGTGTCGGTGCTGATGTTCTCGCCGATATTAAACCCGGATACGCAGAGATCAGGGAGCTGGTCCATGATAGCAAAGATCGCAAGGATCACGGAATCGGCAGGCGTTCCCGCGACCGCGTAAGCCTCGAACGTGTCCAGTTTGATCTCGGAGAATCTCAGGGGCTCGAAGACCGATACCGATCTCCCGACACCTGATTTTTGCATCGATGGCGCCACGACGCTAACGTTTCCGAGATCGCAGACGCTCCTGTACGCTGCCCTGATGCCTGACGAGTACACGCTATCGTCGTTTGTAACGAGTATGGCTGGCATAGATGGATGTGGATCGTGATTCATGATGCTTACCGATCTCTGGTCTTTGCGGTCATTCGAGTTAAGGGTTCTGGGGGGCGGGGTGGGCGCGAACGAGATGATTAGCATTGGTTTTGGCAAGTCTATTTCAGAGGGGAGGGGAGGCGAAATGATTTGCAGATAAATCACAAAGTCGCAAACTCATACTCTGTGAACAATTTGTTTACAGAACGTAAACAGAAAGTTTATAATCTGTAAACTCTAACCTATATTTATGTTGACCGAACTGTTTAAAACAAAAGAACGGTTAAAAATCCTCTATTACATCATGTACCAGAAATCATTCGCGGTCAGTCAAGTTTCAAAAGAAACAGGAGTGTCCAAGGGACTTGTCTCACGGCACCTGAATTATCTGAACACCGCAGGACTGCTCAATCGATCCGGGCATTCGTACTGTCCGGATGACAATGCCCATACCAGGGCGGTCAAAGTGCTGCTCAACCTGAATAAGCTCAACATCGGTTCACTGGATCATGGATGGGCGGCAGGTATTGGTATATTCGGAAGCTGGGCAGAGGGAACAAACACTTATGAAAGCGATCTTGATATGTGGATAATGGTTGATCCGTATCCGTCTGAACATGAACTGGCGCGGTTACAAAAAGACATTCGGACGATGGCTGGCGTGGAGGTAAACATGCTTGTTCTAACAGGTGAGAAGGTTGAGAGGATCAAACGAACAGATATGCCGTTCTATAATTCGTTAGTCAGAACATCTATCATATTAAAAGGTGAATCGATTGACCGGTATTGAAGACTGTTTCAGGCGGGGACTGCTGCGTCGGGTTGAACCATCGGCAAAAAAGAGCGCGGAATCTCTCGTGCAGGCGGGAGAGTGGCTCGATGAGGCAAAGAAGAATGTGGCTGCAGAAGCCTACAGATCAGCACTGGCATCGGCATATCTTGCGTTTTTTCATGCCGCCAGAACAGTGCTGTTCAGGGATGGTGTGAGGGAGAAGAGTCATTATTGTGTTGGCGTTTATCTTGAAAAATATGTAGAACAGAACGTCCTTGAAGAAAAATGGGTGATGCTCTTTGACAGGATGAGAAGCGCCCGCCACACAGACCAGTATTCTTTTCACCCACACCCTTCATCCGAAGAAGTGGAATCTGCAATGAAGGCGGCTGAAAGTTTCATCGAGAGAATTACACGATTAATGAGAGAGACGGCAAAAAATGGATAAGGGTGCCGTCATGAAATAACCTCATCAACTTTGAATCCATAAAAGTTTCCAACCACGAGATTAATCTTGTGATAATCTCGTGTAATCTCGTGGTTTCAATTTTTTTTGAGTTTTGGATTGGATAATAGTATTTCGTTACAGACTCTTACTTTTTAGCCGAGCACGCAACAATAAGATTAACATGACCGCATGGGAAACACTGATACCATAGAGATGGGGAATACCGGACAGGGAACATGAATGATGAAAATATATTGAAACATATTGTAGATAGAATTAAGAATAGATTGGGTGACGGCGTGTTATCCATTGTATTGTTTGGATCGATGACTCGTGGAGACTTTACTGAGAGTTCTGACATTGATGTGTTGGTCATAGCAAGAAACCTTCCGGATGACTGGCGGGATGGAGATAAAATTATTTTAGAACTTGCTGAAATCGGATCTGATCATAGAAGACCGGTTCACATCACATTGACCGACGAATATGAGATGAACGCATCTATAGAGCAGGGAACTCCTCTGGTATTTGGGTTACATGATGCGAACCGGGTTATATTTGGCAGGGACAGATTCTTTGAGAAACTCATGGAACAGTTCGAGGATAACATGAAACGGTGGGGTGTGAAAAAAATCGGAAACGGTGAGTGGTTTGCACCGGGGCTGGCTGTGATCGATGTCTAAAGAGATTGCAGAGGCGTTGATGATCGAAGAGAGATCGGATATGGACGCCGCGAAACTCTTGTTGGACGGTGAAATATACAGCAGACCGATTTATCACTCCCAGCAAGCAGTAGAAAAAGCTATGAAATCGTGTCTCGCACTGGCAGGGTGGATCATCACCGATGACCACTCGGGTTTTCGATCGGTTTGCAGATATATTTAGAGAGATGCCTGTCGAAATCGTGGGAGATGCGAAGTTCCTTGAACATCAGGGGGCGAGGTCAAGGTATCCATTATTCAGAGATCCGAGTAGATCGATGTGGATTCCGTCGAGAGAGTATACCAGAGACGATGCGGCAGGGGCTTATAAAAAGGCAGATCGTATATTTAGCACCATCAATAAGCTTTTGGAAGATAAATACGGAGTTGTGTTCGGATTGATGGATTTTTAACCCACCAATCTAAACTATCTCTGCCATATTACCGGTATCCGACGTACGAACTCGGCTCCTTTGCAGACACTCCGCCTTTGAACTTCTCCTGCACCCGCTGGTAATGATCCGTGAGATCAGAGCTTACGGTCGGTCTTATCTTCTGTATCGCCTCTTCGAAATGCCGCATCTCGATCTGATCGAGATCCTCACGCATCGCAAGCATAGCAGACTCCCTGCAGAGCGATTCGAGATCAGAGCCGACATAGCCCTCGGTTATATCAGCGAGTTCAGTGAGATCCACATTTGTTAGCGGCATCTCCCTGGTGTGGATTCGCAGGATAGCCTCTCTTCCGAACTTCGATGGCACTCCGACATACACGAGCCGGTCAAACCTCCCGGATCTGATAAGCGCAGGATCGACGATGTCAGGGCGGTTGGTGGCAGCAACCACGATCACCGCCTTGAGCGTCTGGAGCCCGTCCAGTTCGGTCAAAAGCTGGTTTAGCACGCGGTCGGTGACCCTCGATGAATCCATCCCGCGAATCGGAGCGAGCGCGTCCAGTTCGTCGAAGAATATGATGGCAGGCGCAACCTGTTTTGCCTTTTTAAATGTCTCCCGAATCGCTTTCTCGGATTCCCCGACCCACTTCGAGAGCAGTTGGGGACCGCTTATGCTGATGAAATTGGCGTTCGATTCGTTTGCAGCAGCCTTTGCAAGCAGGGTCTTTCCTGTACCAGGGGGACCGTACAAGAGGATACCTTTCGGCGGCGTTATGCCCATATTCCCGAAACGTTCCGGATTCTTAAGAGGCCATTCGATCACTTCCTGGAGTTCCTGCCGTACTGCATCCATTCCTCCGACATCAGCCCATGTAACATGCGGAATCTCGACAAGAACCTCACGCATCGCAGACGGCTCAATCTCACGCAGTGCCTCCTCGAAATCCGCCCCTGTGACGATCATCCCCTCCAGTACCTCCTTTGGAATCTCGTCGTCGTCAAGATTGATCTCTGGTAGATACCTGCGTAGTGTTTTCATGGCAGACTCTCTCGTCAGTGATGAGAGGTCTGCGCCAACGAAGCCGTGTGTGGTCTCTGCGAGTTCACACAGATCAACGTCATCAGATAGCGGCATCCCGCGCACATGGATCTGCATAATTTCGATGCGGTCTTCCAGATCAGGAACCCCGATCTCGACCTCCCTGTCAAATCTTCCTGGGCGGCGGAGTGCCGGATCGATCGCATTCACACGGTTCGTTGCCGCGATCACAGCGACCTGCCCGCGCTCTTCGAGACCGTCCATCAATGACAGCAACTGGGCAACCACCCTCCGTTCCACCTCTCCGTAAACTTCCTCTCGTTTCGGGGCAATCGAATCAATTTCATCGATGAAAATGATTGACGGCGACTTCTCTTCTGCCTCCTCAAAAATATCCCGCAGCCGCTGCTCACTCTCTCCATAATACTTGCCCATGATCTCAGGTCCTGCGATGTATAAAAAATGAGCTCCGGATTCGTTTGCTACCGCCTTCGCAATCAATGTTTTCCCGGTTCCGGGCGGTCCGTACATCAGTATCCCCTTCGGAGGATCGATGCCCAGTTTCTGGAAAACTTCGGGATGTTTCATTGGCAGTTCGACCATCTCACGCACCCGATC
>JAUWCK010000124.1 GCA_030609345.1 Methanosarcinales archaeon
CCGCGGAAGGTCACCGGATGGAGCGGGAGGATGATCTTATGCTCCTGGTTTACCAGTATCACGTTGCCCGGCGGAAAGAGTTCGAGTATGAGCCCGTTCTCGACTTCGCCGCGCATCGTTTTGATCTCAACGATCCTGTCGAAGTCGTACTGCTCAATCGAGACAATCCTGCCGTGAGAGAGGTACTTCCGAAGCGTCATCGCAAACATCGGCGGCGTTTTCGGGCTTGGAAGCGGATGCGCGGTCAGGTGCACACATGCACCCGGAGTGATCACGAGATCGGATCTCCCCTCCCCGAAGAGGTAGAGGTTCAACCGGATCTGCTCAATATCCGTGCCAGTGTCGGTTTTGTATATCTTTTCGATGCGCGACCCAATGAGGTGCTGCAGCTCAGAGACTATCACCGCGACATCGACACTTGTCATCGCCTGTTTCATCGCATATCAACCCGATCCGCCACGTCTATCGTCCGTCAGTCGACCTCGAGACTGAAGTCAAGCCACTGCGCGGAGTGTGTGAGCGCACCAATCGAGATCACATCCACACCTGTCTCTGCGTACAGGGCAAGGTTCCCCAGTGTTATGCCTCCGGATGCCTCGAGCGTCACATAATCGCATAACCCCTGCTTGGTCAGTGCAGATATGGCTTCTGTGATCTCGCGGGGGTCCATGTTATCGAACATGACAATGTCTGTCCCGAGTTTTGCAGCGCGCACAGCATCTTCGGCATTTCCGACCTCGATCTCGACTGTTTTTGTAAAACCTGCCTCTCTTGCGTATTTGTACGCCATCTCCATCCCATATATCTTGATGTGGTTGTCTTTGATCATCACAGCATCACTGAGGCAAAACCGGTGCGGATCGCCTCCGCCGATCGCAACCGCCTTCTTCTCGAATCTGCGAAATCCTGGTGTCGTCTTTCTGGTACCTGCAATCTTAACATCGGTTCCTGCCACAACCTCCACGCACCTCCGGGTCAGGGTCGCTATGCCGCTCATCCTGCCAAGAAAGTTCAGTGTGACGCGCTCGTTCTGCAGGATTTCGCGGGCACCTCCGTCGAGTTCGAGCACAACATCCCCTTCGGCTATCGTATCGCCGTCATCGCGTCTGCGCGATGCCGGAATTCCGCAATAATGGAGAATCCGCACCGCTTCTTCCAGTCCCGCGATTACTCCGTCTTCTTTCGCAACAATATTCGCTTTGGCTACATTATCCGGAAGCAACTCATGAAAAAGATCGAAATCTCCAATATCTTCTCTTAAAAACAGTTCAATTTCAGATACGTCCATCGTCTATCAGACTAAGCCCAAATTGTTCAACTGTTGCCAGACGTCCATCTTGGCAAATTCACACTCTTCTTGGGTCTTTGCTCCGGTGATTACAAGTTTTCCTGAGCGGAATATCAGAACAACGACTTTGGGCTTCTTTATCCGGTACACAAGACCCGGGAACACCTCTGGTTCGTATTCGATGTTCTCGAACCCGAGACCGATCGCAATGGCATCCAGGTCGAGTTCCGTATTAAGCGATGCGCCAGCCACGATGTTCTGGACCGTGTAGTCTTTACTCGTGATCGTGTATCCGAGTTTTGTCAGATCCTCTGACAGGATATCTATCGCTGTATCCACGTCAGCTATGCTCTTTGCGCCGGTACAGTTCGCTTTACCCGATCCAAAGACCAGAAATGCTGTTTTCGGGTCTTTTATCCGGTACACGAGTCCCGGGAATTTGTTTTTGTCATAATCAGCATTTTCGAGAGATGATGATATATGCAGGAGATCGAAGTGGTCAGAAAGTGCCATCGATGCGACGATATTCTCGATCTTAATGGTGGGGTCAATCATGATATTGGCGTTGGGTTTATATACAATAATACTATCGGTCACGCGGCGAGGCGACCTCACGCGCTTCGCCGGTCCGACTCACCGGCACTCACCCGCGTCCGAGCACCCTTGCGCCTGTGACCAGTTCGGCAGGCACACCTTCCACCATCGGTGCGGGAAGCGAAACCTCTTCGCCCCCTCTCACACCCCCTCCTGCTTCGATTGTATACGTAAGAGATACATGCTCTCCTGATCGGAGCGAGACCTCCCAGAGATGATCGAACCGATCCCCGATCACAGCCCTGCGCGGCTTGGGTTCCGCGCTTTTGATCTCGTACGGGATGAGGTCGTGTATTTTAAGGGATTGCGCAGTACTTGTATGGTTCTCAATCCGTATCTCGACATCGAACCCGTTCTCATTCCGTCTCACAGAACGCTTCACAAGTAGATTTCCCATGATCCTTGCAACAACAGGGTCGATATTCGGAGTATCCCTCTCAAGGATGTCAGAGACCTTTGCCGCAAGTCTCGGAAGCACTCTCTTGATGAGATTCTCCTTTTCCTTGCGTTTCGAAAGCAGCTCCCTCTTCCCGAGGTATTTCTTGAGCCTACCCGAGACGGTACGCACCGCGTTTTCGACCTCGCTAAGGATCTCGGGAACATCCGCAATCGCATTCTTCGACTCGGATGTGAATGGCACGTTGGTGGATGCGACATGCACCAAGATCGCGCACGGTCCCGCAGGAAATCCGCCAGGCTGCAAGAGCCCGTAGTACTTCCAGTTTATCCGCTCGATCGCATGTGTGATCGAACATGCGCCCTGCTGGTAGAGGAGCGGCACCCGGTTTGCAAACCTGAGGATCTCCACCTTGCCCTCAGCAGGCAGATCTCCGCCGTAAGCGATCGCAGCCTCGACAAGGAACGGATTTCCCGCGTACACGGCAGGCGAGCGTTTCGTCGTTGCTATGAAGTCGACTGTGTACTCCTTCCCAACGCCTTTGTAGATTAGATCCTCTGAGATCGGCGAGAGGCAGTCGGTCGGCGGAGAATCTATCTTTATGCTCTTGAAGGCGGTAAGTAGCCGTTCCACCTCTTCATGTGTGAGTTTTTGGGGCTTGCACGCGGGTTTCAGTTTCGCATGAGCACAGATCTTTTCTGCTGTCACAGCCCCTATCTTTGAGAATGAGTCCTTCAGAAACGCTAACAGCCGCTGCCTGTCTGTGTACCGCAGCATCTTCATAAGCGTCCCGAGTTCGATCCCTGCCGGGTGCGGCTTGATCTCTTTGGGAGGCTCTGGCAGGAGATCAGTGGCTCTGTCAAATACGGTGTACGCACCATCAGGATCGACAAGCGTCAGTCTTGCATGCGGATTTACGATGGCGGTGTTCCGCAGGTATTCAAGAACCGACTGCCGCCGTCCCTTCACATACGATCCCTTGATCTCGAGTTCGATTCTGGTTCCGTGCGGGGGATCCCACTCAATCGTCCTCTCCTCGAGAATCTCGGGCTCGTTCTTGCTCGTGTTGATTATAAGCTCGCAGTAATGCGCTGGCTGCTGCGAGCCGATCTTTGAGATGATCCTCACAGGCTTTCCTGTGCTTAACTGCGCATACAGAACCGATGCGCTGATCCCGATCCCCTGCTGCCCTCTCGACTGCTTCAGAACATGGAAACGGGAGCCATACAGCAACTTCGCAAAGACCTTCGGGATCTGCTCCTTCACAATACCGGGACCGTTATCCTCGACCGTCAGGATAAGATTCGGTGCCGGCGAGGCGGTCTTTATCTCTATCAAGAGATCAGGGAGGATCCCTGCCTCCTCACAGGCATCGAGCGCATTGTCAACCGCCTCCTTGATCGTCGTGATCAGGGACCGCTGCAGCGAATCGAATCCGAGCATCTGCTTGTTTTTTTCGAAGAACTCGGCTATGCTGATCGATTTCTGATTTTCTGCGAGTTTCTCTGCGATTGGTGGTGCTGGTGTCTGCGGCATAGAGTCTCTGTTGATTTATCTGGCAGGGATTGTAGATATTTGCATCGGTCACGTAATGTAATTCGGTCTGCGATGATATGTTGATCCCGCTCCGGCACAGTTCCCGCTCGATTTCTATGTCAGGTCTGCGATGACGAAGTGTTGCAGAGGTGTTCTGTACGAAGAGCGCGGGTTCGGCCGGGATCGACTGGACTGTAAGCGGCATCGGTTATATCACGATATCTTGGGTACACAAAGATGCAGGAGACACTGCCGAAAGTTGCAAAAAAACAGATGTGGTCTAATATAGACAATGCCTCAATTCCTACACCCCAAGTTCCCTTGCGAGTTCCTCAAAATCCATAATTTTGGCATTGTCCTTTTTACCCTCTTCAATCTGCTCCATGAGGTCTTTATCAGAGAGTACCTCAATCGTCCGCACCATTGAGTTGTATTCATCCGTAGAAATGGTTATCCACCCGGTTTTATCTGTTCCATACATATCTTTTGCAGCACTGGATATCTCCACCATATAGATTAATGTGCATTGGGATGTTAGATTAAACATCACCCGCACTATGGGCGTGTGGCCTAGCCAGGATAGGGCGGCAGTCTCCTAAGCTGCACATCAGGGGTTCGAATCCCCTCACGTCCGTTTTACACACAAGAAGGGAGTTTCCATGACCGGAATCACAGTATACACAACCAGCACATGT
>JAUWCK010000252.1 GCA_030609345.1 Methanosarcinales archaeon
CATGGACGGTTTACTCAATTTTTCGAGATCGTATCTGCCTGCAAGGCGTGGCGGCTGGATGGATGCCCCGCTCGTGCTTACAACGCGGATCGATCCGAAGGAGATCGACAAGGAGGCGCACAACATCGACATCATGGAACAGTACCCGCTTGAGTTTTATGAGTCGGCAAGCAGGTTTGCAAACCCAAAAGATGTCGAGGATATGATGGACACGGTATCGAAGCATCTCGGGACCGAGGCGCAGTATATGAGCCGGTTCACGCATCCGACATCGAATATCGCAGCGGGACCTCTGAACAGTGCATACAAGACGCTTGGATCGATGATCGAGAAGATGGATGCGCAATTGGCGCTTGCCCGCAAGATAAGAGCGGTCGATGCCGATGATGTTGCCGAGCGGGTGATCAACTCGCATTTCCTGCCTGACATGATCGGAAACCTCCGCGCGTTCTCCCGGCAGAAGGTCAGGTGCGTGAAGTGCGGAGCAAAGTTCCGGAGACCGCTCCTGAGCGATACCTGCCCGAGATGCCACGGCAGGGTTATACTGACGGTCACAGAGGGCTCTGTCAAGAAGTATCTCGACACGTCCACGCGTGTGGCAGCGGAATATGAGGTATCCGAGTACACGATGCAGCGGATCGAGCTGATCGGTCTTGAGATCAAGTCGCTTTTTGAGAGTGACAAGTCAAAGCAGATGGGGCTGCTTGATTTTATGTGATGCAACTGTTTCTTGGGATGCGCACCTTCCTTCACGTGGGACTTGAAAAACCGGGTAGTATCCCATAAATCGATACCCACTTATGCATGGGTTCGAATCAATGTTCTCACGGGCACTGTCTGAAAATCAAGTAATTTATCACCGCGATCTGCGATCTGCGCAGCAGCGGCGAAGGCAGTACGCAAAGGGCGCAGAGTTTCGAGACTGCGTAAGTCCTCTGCGCACTTTGCGGTAACGGCTCTGCCGTCGAGGATTGCATCAGAATCTAATGGTATGGCGATTTCACTGGAAAAATCGACAGTGCCGTTCTCACGATTGATTACCTAAACTCCCTGTCAAGGATTTTCTTCACTTGGTCCTTGTTCTGTATGCTGGTTGTAGCCGCTGCTACCTTCCCGTTCTTAAAATACACCGTGAATGGCAATCCCATGAAAGATGCGCATTCAGGCAAATTTCTTATAAAACTTGCCGCACGGATGTCAAAATCCTGGTCGCAGAGTAGGACATGGGGGTATCCCCCTTCCAAGTCTTCCATGATGTCATAAACAGGGATGCACATCGGTCCCATTCTCCCACAGCAAACCATAACATTTTCATTGTTTTCTATGGCTTCCTTAACCTCTTGTTCCGTTTCCAGATGTTTCAGATTTGTGTTCAGCATCTCATTTCCTCCTTTTTATAATATATCAGACTTGTTGCAATATGCGCCCACATTCGGGTTGGCTACGCCAGTATCGGAGCTTCGCGCTTCGTATCTGACGTCTGCACCAAAACCATGCATTGATCGCAGAGGGATTTTCATACTCACGGCATATAAGTGTTCTCATCATCGCGAGAGTTCCCGAAAAACCGTCTCCAATCTCATGAGCATCCATACTCACTCAGCCGCTGACCCTGTTTTGGCGTCAACAATCTCTCTTAACCGCGCAACTGAAATCTTTTCAGGCTTCTCCACAGGTGCCGGAGGCGTATCGTACGGCAGCTTTGCAAGCGCACGGGCAAGCGCGGGAAGCACCTCATACTCTTTCTGGATCGAGTAAAAACCGGGACGTGCCCCACCACCGCGGTCTGCGCGGCATCTTCTCGGATCTCCCGGAATAAAACCCCGTTCTTTGATAAACGCGCCCGGATCGATTTTCCGGATGGTATTGACAAGCGCTGTGACCATCGCCTCTTCCCCGTGTATCAACATGCCGTAACAGGTCTCCTTGATCGTGACATCGGCATGGAGTTCATAGATCAAGAGATGCATCTCGCTTGGCAGTTCCGACGAGAGCACAACCAGCCTGGTAATCTTTCCCATCTTCACACCTCTGTTACGTAAACGATGTTCCCCTCGCCGATATCCTGCAGTTTCTCGAGATCGATGACTCGTCCGATGATGTTTGTGTACGCGAATTTCTCGCCGGATGGACCGTATCTCGAATCGTCAGTCAGTTTCACGCCGATCATCTGGGCATATTTTGCAGATTGGCTTGTAACGCCGATCTCGCCAGCTGGCACGGTCTCTTCGGGTACATTCTCTGGCATGATCTCTTTCTTCACCTCAGGCACCCTGAATAGCCGAGTGTCCTCATACGCTGCAAAGACCGGAAGCGCGCCGATCGGTGATTTGAGAAGCCCGAGAGCGTGGCGGAAGAACTCAATCGTCTTTGGTGCGAGATCGTCATATAATTCAATTCTTATGAGATTCTTCTGAGAAACCCCGTGCCCGGTAACCTCTCCGGAT
>JAUWCK010000231.1 GCA_030609345.1 Methanosarcinales archaeon
TTTAATGGTTGGACTTGTTGTCGGAGGTGGGATGTGGGGAAGTGGTCGATGAGTGTTACTTTGATTTAAATTAATGTTATCTATATGGTAGGTGATATTTGATTTCTGTCGGGGTGCTGGTAATTTCTGGATGGGTTCCCCATACGCGCAAAGTTTAATAGTGTTCAGTTTAGAATGGTCATTGTATAACCAATAGGTATATTCCTTCCCAGAGTTAAAAAGCTTTTGGGAGGGGGTATCCTATCCTATCACTGGAAAATTCGATTGTGCCGCGTTGGGGGATTAAAGTACCCACACAAAACAGAGAAGAGCCACATTTACGCTTGAGTATTGGATAGATGAGCGATGGTATGTCGGCAGGCTCAGGGAAGTTCCCGGGGTATTCAGTCAGGGCGAATCTCTTGAAGAACTGGAAGAGAACATTCAAGACGTGTATCGGCTGATGATATAAGAAGAGGGAGCTTTGGCATTGCCGCAGACTGCCATCATGGCCAAGGAGCTGGGAGTTGAGGCGTGAAACGGCGTGATTTCATACGAGAACTGGTAGATTCCGGATGTTATCTGAAACGCCATGGTGGGCGACACGACATATACATGAATCCGATGAACGGAAAGAAAGCACCGGTTCCCAGACATTCTGATATAAAAGATAGTCTCTGCGGTCTGATAAGGAAACAACTTGGCATCAGGTAACTGCAATTTGATGACTCGTCAGAACGATTGCAACGATCATGTGGATTGATGGGGGACTGACGGATGATGTTGTCGAACTCGCGGCACCGGTTTTAGTGCATCATATAATGAGAACTATCCCGAAAAATACGAATTAACGTTCTTATAATCGAACTCATCCTCTGAGAGTGTGTTTCTTATGAAATTAAACAACTTCACCCTGATCTCGCGGTCAAGATTCGGATACCACACAGGGCTTGCCACCACGAGTCCACGAAACGCGTAGAATAGCTGGATGACCTTTAAGACATCCCAGTCTCCTGTTTCTGCCAGATAATTCTCCATGAACCGATCATAAATCCTTTTGAAGTCGTGATCCAGCCGCCCGTGCTCCTGAAGCGAGTAGAAGATGTAATTGGTAGCCATGCTCGATAGGTCGTCTGCTGCCTCGCCCCATTCACCGCGGCTCCGGTCGAGCACAGTAAAGTCGAGTTCCTTCCGAAACATCACGTTCCACGGGTGGAAATCTCCGTGAACCATACACAACCGATCCGTTCTCGATTTTATCTTCCATCTCCAGTCGACACATGATCTCTCGATCTCGGCAAGTTCCTTTCCCGTGATAAAGTCGAGATCGTCAGGATAACTGTCCATCAAGCCCATGATGCACTCGCCATGCCCGACAAGGTCCCTGATCCGCCTTACATAGAGTTCCCGGTTATCATGCTTCCGGGCGTGGATGTCAGCCAGATAACCGGATAATGCGCTTGCCCGCCCTACATCCAGTTCGGTTGCACCATCTGAGCGGATCCGCTCAAGATCAAGGAAATATTCGACGCCCTCGACCTCCTCCATCAGCAGGAAATACTCCTCTGCATCGCCTGCCGACTTGAGTCTGCCATCGTGCGTGAAATAGCCGCAATCGATCGATCGCACGTGCTCTGGCAGTCTGTTAAATGTTGCGTGCTGCCAGATCAGAATCTGCGCCCGGTCAGAGAAATGATCGTGACCGAAACCGCCCTCTGTCCGCATGGACGAGAGGACTGCGGTCTTGGCTTCGCCGTCTGCTGAGAATCTGATTAGGAGTGGCTTGCCATATCCGAACTCCTTAAGCCCTTCCTCGGTCTCGCCGAGTTTTCCTGTGCCTGTTACTACGATATCCTTCTTGTACACCTGTTTCAGGTACTCGGCGATGTCGTCTGGTTTCATACTTAGATTTACAGCCCTGCGATCGCGCTCTCTGTCCAGATCGTGAGCCTGCCTGCGTGTGTACCCGGTGCAAACATTTCGGCATTCAACCGGTCGCACGTCACGACATCCACGCCAGATAGGTTGCGCGCACCCTTCTCGATGCCGCTGTAATCAGACGTCACGATCAGGATGCTCTTTGGCTTCTTGTATTTCCTGCCACGAAGCTTCCCTCTGCCTGCCCTGATATGCTTCCCGGTCTTGGCACGGATCACGTCCTGCCAGAGGTTGATCGCCTGCAAAACCTCGCAAACGTCCTTCGTCTTTGTCAGACTCCCAAATGCATCCTCAAGAACGATCGGAAGACCGAGATCTGCCTCGAACCTGTGCCCTCTGTTAGTAACGAGATCGGGGTTGGTCGTGGCGGCAATCGCTGACCTGATCGCAAGCCTCCTCTCCTTCCGGTTGATCTTCTCGCTCCAGTCCTTCTCTGCCTTTGGCGGGTGCGCTTTTCTGCCGCCCTTTGCCTGTGGAACCCGTGCAGCGCGGTTTGAGTTCACAAGTCGTGGAATCTGCGCTATCCCCCTGCCTGATCCAAGCGAGCGCGCCGAGGTTCTCATGCCAGCGTACGCTGTTACGCCATACGGCTGCCTGCGGTTTGCCTGCGCGGCAAGGACTGCTTTTTTGATAATGTCCGGGCGATATGCCTCGGAAAACACATCCGGAAGATCAATTTCATGTAAAACGTCTCCAGATAAACTTAAAACATTAGTTTTCATTTAAATCACCCCTGATGCGATTCTTTGCTGATATAAGTGATTGCAGGAGCGTCCAATGGCGGCTTGCCGCGTATGGGCGGTCTCATCCGGACCAATCGCTTCGACGGACCAGGAACGCTTCCGCGAATCATCACGTACCCGTTT
>JAUWCK010000158.1 GCA_030609345.1 Methanosarcinales archaeon
GAGGATTGTTTTGGCTGATCCATATTACTCGCGGAGGTCTGGTGGGAGCATGTTTGGGATACCATCCTCGATCGGATAGTATTCATCACATTTCCCGCAATATAACGTGCCCGTGATAATCTCATCAGTCTCTTCGGTCACGTCCAGTTCGAGGTCGCCCTTGCATATCGGGCAGGCAAGAATGTCCATCAGTTCCCGTTTCATTAGTAGTTCACCGATCAGAATTGCGCCCGCATTTATTAAATCTTTTCTGGCGCGGGAGGTTCTTATGTGCGGCAGGTTCTGATCAGTATATGAAAAGAAGGCTCTCTGGTAATTCGCGTTGATGTACTTTTTCACGCTTCCGAAGGATCCGGTTATGGTAAGGAAGACTAAACCACAGAGAGCACAGAGGGTCACAGAGAGTTGTTATTTTTATCTTTCGCCCCCTCTGTGTCACTGTCGAGTAGAGCCCATAGCGCACCTCTTGTTTGGGGCAATAGCCCCGAGGTTACTATGAGCCCCCTCACAGAACCGGACGTAGATTTCCCTCATCCGGCTTCTGAAGCACATCCTCTACGGGTTCAGGTTGTATAGCGAATGATATATCTTCAGGCTTTTGGGAGTGGATTAAATAGGATGAAACGGAGAAACTAAAGCCCAGTTGTAGCTTTTCCTCTGGCTGCGCCTGTTTACCCATTTGAAGGCAAGTCTCACGACCTGCTAGTAGAAGTTCTTCAGCAATCGGAAGTTGCCGCTCATTCCGTAGTAGCGATAGTGTCCAAGCAACTTTAGCCCCAGCCCCTTCCCTCCACAGACATTACCCTGCTTCAACGGTAATGCGAAGCGAAGCGTAGCATCGCCGAAGGCACTATGAGCTGATCCGACTTCCAATATGCCATTTGCGGCGACTTACCGTCTATAGGCTTGACATCGCATACTCCTAACTCTGTAAGGAGGGCATACTGGGCCTCCCGAGTTCCCATAGTCTTCGTTGGCACCATGCTACGGTCTGAGACCCCGCTGGACTCATATCACCTCGCAATGTCCCAGAACTCCCTGCTATATTCCAAGACCGGAGGATTGGACTAACGGTGGTGTGAATGCTGCCTTCCGTCACACAGACAACGTCGGCTTCCAGAATCATCAGAATTTCGGGGCTTATAACCAACACCCTTCGTTGTGGCCTGGTATCCCATCCCCCCAGCTTCACATCAGCCTGTTACCGGGCCGGGTGCGGGGTTCAGTTCTGAGGTGGTGGCTAACCTTCCCTCAGGCTGGATTTTCACCAGCTGGCGAGTATGAATTTATCTCGGCACGCCAGTGTAATCTGTGGTTTTTCCAAAACCCATTCCAGAAGATAACAAAAAGTCTCGGCGAGGGTGGATTAAATACAGATTGTGAAGATACGTACCGATCAGGAGAAATACCATGGCTGGAGTTGCAGCAGCAAAATGTATGACCGATGATGCCGGGACGCGCATCGGCGTTCTCATCGAGATCGACGACTACCACAGGATACTCGAAGACGAGGAGGAGCTTGCGTCCATCCGTGCTTATGATGCGGTAAAAGCATCTGGCGATGAGGCGATTCCGCTTGAACAATCCGTAAAAGAGATTGAAAACTCATCATGACAAAATGTCCGTTCTGCGATGTTGAACTGGTAGAGGAGAGGCGAGAGATCGAGAAGGGAGTGTGGGCTACGGTTGAAGTGTGCCCGAACTGCAGGGATGAATGGATCGACGAGGCGGAGCATGACCGGCTGGTCGGCTTATTCAAGCGAAAAACGTTCAATCTCGGCGGAAGTGTGGCTGTGAGGATTGCAAAGGAGATTGCAGATGCGCTGTCGATCGGTGCTGGTACATCGGTCGATTTTACGGTCAGGGACGGAAAGATGGTAATTTCGAAGGTGTGAGGCGCCCGGGTCGGTGTTTCCGGGCACCGCCACTGCCGCTTCCGGTTCAGAGCGCGATCGCAAATGCCCGCGATGAACTGCACTACACACTCCTGACGCCGATCATGACACGTGGTCGCAAGCGCCCCCACCCGCCATACATTTTTACCACCCCGGATCGAATACAGAGACACATAATGAGAATTGCGATACTGAACAGGGACCGATGCCAGCCAGATACATGCTCGCACGAGTGCGTCAAATACTGTCCGCGCGTGCGGACGGGTGACGAGACCATCGTGATTGCGGAAGGGAAGAAACCGGTCATCTCCGAAGAACTCTGTATCGGTTGCGGCATCTGCGTCACTAAATGCCCGTTTGACGCGATACATATCATATCGCTTCCTGAGTCTCTGACAGAGCCGACGCACAGATACGGCACCAATGGCTTCGTGCTCTTCGGGCTGCCGCTGCCGCAGCACGGGAAGGTGGTCGGCATCCTTGGACCGAATGGGATCGGGAAGACGACAGCAGTCCAGATCCTTTCCGGAAATCTAAAGCCAAACCTCGATGCTGATGCGGACTGGGAGGATATTTTCAAGTATTATGCCGGTTCTGCGATGCAAGACTATCTCAGGAAGATATCCAAAAACGAAATACGGTTATCCCAGAAACCACAGTACGTGGACCGACTTCCGGAAGTATTCAGTGGCAAGGTGTCGGAATTGCTCAATAAAGTGGATGAACGTGGCGAACTTGAGAACCTGATCGCAGAACTCGAGATCGGGCACATCCTCCACCGAAATCTCGGTGATCTCAGCGGTGGCGAGCTTCAGAGGGTTGCGATCGCTGCATGTGCTGCCAGAGATGCCGATTTCTATTTTTTCGATGAGATAAGCCCGTATCTCGACATCTACCAGCGCATCCGTGCCGCGATCATGATCAGGAGACTTGCGGACAAGAGCGCGGTACTGGTGGTCGAGCATGATCTTGCAATCCTCGATCTGCTTGCCGATGTGGCGCACATCGGATACGGCGAGCCGGGCGGGTTTGGCGTGATCACGCACGTGAAGGGGGTGCGGCAGGCGGTCAACCAGTATCTCCGCGGATTTCTTCCAGAGGAGAACGTGCGGATCAGACCGGATTCGATCGATTTCGAGATACATGCGCCGCGATCATTGAGGGATATCCCGGTGTTATTCAAGTTTCCTGAGTTTACAAAGACTTATGGCGGCGGCTTTTCGCTTTCGGTGGCTGCCGGCGAGTTGCGGGCAGGAGAGGTCGTCGGAGCGGTCGGTCCGAACGGGATCGGGAAGAGTACATTCGCGAAACTGCTCGCAGGAGTTGAAGAGCCGACAACCGGAAAAATATCCACAGATATCCGGATTTCCTACAAACCGCAGTACATAAAACCGGATTCGTTCGTCCGGGTTCACGATTTCCTGCGGAGTATCACGCGTTACGTCGATACCAGTTACTACGAGACCAGCATCACAAACCCGCTCCAGCTTAGGTATCTGATGGAGCGGGAGATCTCGGATTTAAGCGGCGGCGAACTCCAGCGGGTTGCGATCGCTGCGTGCCTCTCCAGGGATGCCGACCTGTACGTGCTGGACGAGCCGTCCGCGCACCTCGATGTTGAGCAGCGCGTCTCTGCATGCTCTGCCATACGGAGATTCGCCGAGAACAAGCACGCGACAGCGATCGTGATCGATCACGACATCTACATGATCGATCTCCTGAGTGACCGGCTGCTCGTGTTCGAAGGGGCACCTGCCGTGCATGGCGAGGTCTTCGGACCGTTTGGTCTGCGCGAGGGCATGAACCGGTTCCTTAAGAATCTGGATATCACATTCAGGCGTGACGAGGAGACGAAACGACCGCGGATCAACAAACCGGGTTCCAGGCTCGATCGGGAGCAGAAGGCGAGCGGTGAGTACTATTACGCGGCGGT
>JAUWCK010000106.1 GCA_030609345.1 Methanosarcinales archaeon
TTTTCCTACAAGTTCAAGTTTCATCAGAGTGGTTAAATATTTTGGCAAATCTTTTTGTGCGATCTTTGAATAATCAGCAATTTCGACGCTGCGGGTTTTACCCATCGCAATAGCCTCAAATATAGAAAGATATAAATAATAGGTCCTCAGTTCTTCTTTCAGCAGTGTCTCTGCTTCGTCATACAGGAATTCCCCTTTTGTTAAAATATGCTCCCTTATGTTTTCAAACACATCTTTCTCCGCATCGAATTCGAGAATATAAAGAGGAACCCCGCCTGTGACGCTATAAAACTCAACAGCCCTTTCAGCATCGATCCCTTTGTGGAATTCCCATACATTGTGTATCTTTAGCGGATCAAGCTTCCATTGTCCGGTCCGTCGCCCGTACAGAGGAGCTTTCTGTGAAAGCACGCCTTCAATCATCATGGATACCGATGAACCACAAAGGATCAACATGATATTCTCGTCTTTTAAGTATTCGTCCCATATAACCTGAAACACGGAAGATATTGTGTTATCCCGCTCCATAAGGTAGGAAAATTCGTCTATAACGATGACGACTCTTTTAGATGCGGCACGTTGGATTAAATACCTGAAAAGGTCATAAAAATTCTCTGCTTTTGGAACGACATCACTTAATTGGTCTGCTGCTTTTTGCGCAAACCTTTCTACGTTCAACAGCGTCCCTCTCTTGTCTGCGAGAAAGTAAAGCGAGTTTTTGCCTTCGCAAAACTGTTTTATCAGTTCGGTTTTCCCAACCCGTCTTCTGCCGTAGATAACTACAAATTGAGCGCCTGATGAGTTGAATTTCTTTTCGAGAAACTCGAGTTCTACTTCTCTGTCAATAAACCGCATCACAAAGATTATCTTGTATTTCCGAATATTTAAAGATGTTGGTGGCGCAGCTGCCATTGCACGGATCGACAGCAAGACGCCGCCCAAGCCTGAATCACATAAACATCTTCCGCAGACCAAAGAGCGTCTTCGGGTTCTTCCTGATCAGTGCAACCAGCAGTCCGAAGAGGTCCATCGTGGCAAAATCAATGCCCTCGACAGAATGCGCAAGCTTGTTCAGATCATCATCCGTAAGCGTTACGAAACGATCCTTAACAGCAAGCGACCTGTCCAATCTCTTCCCGAAATCCTCCCTCCAGCCGGCATCGTATTCCTGCAATCTCTTCCGAGAGACGTCCCCCTCCGCAATTGCACTGGCGGCAACATCTCCTGCGATGCTCCCTGCGTCCATCGCATTGGCGATACCGCCGCCTGTGAGCGGATCGACCTGCCGTGCCGCATCACCTACCAACATCAAGCCGTTTGCGACCGTCTGTCCGATCGGTCCGGATGCTGGCTCGCCGCCGACCACGAGTTCGATGATCTTGCCATCGGGGTAGCGAGTCCTGACAAAGTCCTGCAGCAGATCGATCGGACGTTTTCCCGGGCTGCATGTATTGCCACCGACCCCGATTCCGATATTTGCGCACCGATTGCCCTTCGGGAAGATCCATAAGTATCCTGATGGCGCTACCGCACTGCCGAGATGGAATTCGCATCGATCCTGGGCGACATCAATGTCTGTCACAAGGAACTGTGCGCAGGTGTTGATCTCAGAGGGCGGAAGCGTGGTATCGATGCCTGCCCACCGCCCGATCCTGGATTCGATGCCGTCCGCACCGATCACGATATCGGAACAGATCTCCACTTCTTCGCAGCCGAAGTGCATCGCGGTGATGCCCTTCACATACCCATCTTCTATGATCAGACCTGTTGCCCGTGTCTTGACCTGCACCTCTGCTCCGGCAATCGCCGCTGCATCAGCTAGCGCACGGTCGAAGAGTTTACGTTCGAGCACATACCCGACCTCGCTTCCTGAAACGTCCTCTGATAGTTCGACATTGGTGCCGTCCGGCGCAAAGATCCGTGAACCCCTGACTTCAGCGGCAATCCACCGCTCATCCGGTTCTATATGCCTTTTGATCCTGGGTTTCGCAACACCCTCTGCGCACCTGACCGGATCCCCGATCTCCTGGCGCTTCTCGATCATCAGCACGTCGCATCCGCGCATAGCAGCGGTCTTTGCAGCGATCGAGCCGGCAGGTCCTGCGCCGACAACGATGATATCGTATCTCTCTCTCATTTCAGCACCTCGATAGCCCCGATCGGGCATATCCTGGCACATGCCCCGCATTCAGTGCAGTCGTCTGCAATCTCGATCCACGTCTCTATGAGTTCGATCGCCCCGACCGGGCAGACCGAGACACATGCCCCGCAGTATCCACATTTGTACCGATTAACGCTGATTATACTAACTCCTCCCTGATCTTTTCCGTAAGTATCTTGCTGATTAATTTGCCGTCCGCCTTGCCACGCAGGTTCTGCATCGCAACACCCATCAGCGGACCAACCGCGCCCATCCCACGTTCACGGACAAAATCACTCCGCTCCACAACAATCCTTGCGATCGTATCCGCAATCTCCGTCTCATCCATGCCGACGATGCCGATGCTCTCTGCCACGTCTGCAACCGGACGCTCTGGCTGCTTTGCAAGCACGCGTAATATATCGATAATTCCCTCTTTCGCAATTGTATTATCCGCTACCAGACCGAACAGTTCTAAAAAGTGTCTATCTGAAAATTCCCCGATCCGGACACCATCTTTTCGGAGTTCGGTCAGGGTTGCGGTCAGTGTCCGCACCACAAGAGCAGCATCCACGTTCACCGAGCCCATAACCTCTTCAAAGACATCCAGATATCTGGAATATACCATCTTCCGTGCCAGATCCTCTGAAAGCCCATATTCCCTGACGTAACGATCCTTTTTGTCAGAAAGCAACAAATCAACGTCGTCTCCACGTTCGAGATGAGCCAATATCCGCACCGCGAGAGCAGCATCCCTGCTCCCCGAGTCCATGACCGCCTCAAAGACATCCAGATGTCTGTAATACACGATCTTCCGTGCCATATCTTCCGAAAAACCATATTCCCTGACGTAACGATCTTTTTTGTCAGAAAGTGACTCATTGATCGGGATCAAAATCTCATCGATTCTGCCGGATATCGGAACAGGCGGAACATCGGTCTCGGGATACATCCGTGCAGCACCCGGAAGCGGTCGTAGATACGCGCTGCCGCCGTCAGAAAGCATCTTTCGGGTCTCTTCAGGAATCCCCACAAGCGCCTGCTCCGCCCTCGCAGAAACCGCCTCTATCGCATCCGCTGCCCGATCGCAGAGATCGGCAACGATTACCACGCAATCCTCTGCCTCTGCGCCCACGAAATCCCGGAGCGCATCGACCTCGGCACCGGTGATCCCGTAGGCAGGCAGTTCATCGGAGTGGAATATCCCGCCAACGCCTGCTTTCTTTGCCTGATCCGAAAACTCAGATCCAAGACGGCGGTCTGGTTGGATCTCCGCTCCGACCATGCCCCCGAATCCACGGAGGCGTAGTGCAAGCACGCATCCCTTCGTGATTGCGCGCTTGATGACCGATGAATCTGTATTCTCAAATATCTGCGTCACATCCGCAGTCTCACCGACGGTTGCGCCCCTCTTCTTAAGTTCATCCCTGATCTCAAGCAGTCTGACCTGACGGAGCGCTTCGTGTGCAACGATGGTTTCTATCAGATCGAGTTCCTGAACTCCCTTGATCTCAACCCTTGCGCCCTCTGCTATCGAGATGTTTACATCCTGCCTGATCGTGCCGATTCCTCGCTTGACCTCACCTGTTGACCGAAGAATCATCCCGATCTGCTCGGCAGTCTCTCTTGCGTGAGCAGGCGAGACGATGTCAGGCGCAGTGCCGATCTCGACAAGGGGTATCCCGAGCCGATCGAGCGAGAAGACGACCGTATCCTCTTCTTCCCCTACCCGCTGGGCAGCATCCTCTTCAAGGCAGAGCACATCCACGCCGACCCGCCCTTCCGATGTCTCGATGTAGCCATCGGTTGCGGCAAGCGATGTGCGCTGGAATCCTGCCGTGTTCGAGCCGTCGATCACGATCTTTCGCATGGTGTGGAGCTCGTCGACTGGCTGCATGTTTAAGAGGCAGGCGATCAGGAGCGTGGTATCGATCGCTTCCTCGTTTAATTCCCGCGGCGGCTCTTCATCATTCTCGACGAGACAGGTACTCGGATAGGCTTTGTACCTGAATTTGCGGATGACTTTCGCCTCTTCAAGCGCTGCCCGGTCAGTCTCACCCATCTCGCTCTGCGTCGGTCGCAGATACCTGTAAAACTCGTAATTCGAGTCATCTGTGTCCCGGAGCAGTGTTGGGCATCTGCAAAAGAGTTTATGTTCGGTGTTTAGTTGCTGGTGGATCTCCAGCCCTGCTTTCAGCCCGAGTGTTTCATAATCGAGATTCGGGGTGCTGGTCATCTCTCTTGAATGGATCGTTTTGGTATATATTTGTTATCGCAGGCTGCATCTCACGGGTCTTTGGTATCTCGCGTTGCAGCCCCACCCGAGCCCTATCGGATTGACCATCTATTCAGGCATTCGGGATCGGTTTTGCAGAGTTCTTCCCGCCAGTTGAAACATATAATGAACCGCAGATAAACGCAGATTTGTTAACCGGGTATCTGCGTTTATCTGCGTGCATCCGCGGTTAATAGAACTAATGAGAGGAATGATAATCGGAAAGTAGTAAAAAGTCAGTATAATTTAGATATTTCTCATTTACTTTATTTATTAGTGAGATCTGTGTAACGCAAATTACCAAAGAGCCCATCTCACGAACTTTTCGCCCAGTAGAACCTGGAACCACAGACAATCAGTACCGGCACACCTCTTTCACCAACGCGCCTCCGCCTTTCGCTTGCAATTCAACGCCAACCCTTTCAGCATGTTCCACGTACCCTTCCACCGGAATCGTCTCATCCACTCGTTCATACCGGCTGCCGTCAAGAGACAGTACCTCTGCACGTACCCGGACGCGATCGCCGCCTACCATCTCGGCAAACGCGCCGATCGGGACATCGCACCCTCCGCCGAGAACGCTGATCACGATCCGTTC
>JAUWCK010000063.1 GCA_030609345.1 Methanosarcinales archaeon
AAGGGCGAAGAAGAACGATCCAAGGACTGTCAGATGCACCAGTGCCTTCTGCCCCATGTTTGAGATTGCTGATTTGAAGTCAGCACCATGTATTGTACCGTCCGGTGCGATGATCTCTGGCTGTTTGAAGAAGCGGACTATGGCGGATTGCAGGTAATCCACAAGCACCATGATGATCGTGATTATTACACATGCCATCAGGAAGTTCCGGACAGCAAGCATGAATGGCAGGGAGACGACGTAAAAGGATACGTCCTTTGCAAAGATTGGGTCCTGCAGGTTAAAGGGCACCTGATTCAGGTACTGTAGCACTACGAACCATTTGGCGGAGCTTGCAAGCCCCATAAAGAAGGATATTGCCAGAACAACCATGAACTTCAGCTTGAAAGAAAACTTTGACTCGTTTGACTTTGAAGAGATCCAGAGATTGATCAGGGCAAACGCGAGGAAAAACGATGCTGAGAGTATAAATAGGAGTATCTTCGCCTTTAAGCTGATCATGAAGATCTGGGATGCGCCAAGAGCATCAAACCACCAGTAATCGGTGATCAACCGGACTATCCCGGATATGGACAGGATGAAGATCACCAATAGGGCGATGGCAATAGCTTTGAATCGATCCCTGTCCTGCTTCATAGAGGTGAACAAGGGGTGCATCTTTTATAAAGGCTGTGGAAAACCTCCGCAGTGTTACAACCAGAGAGTGTACGTCCTCGACCATGACAGGCACACGAACGGACGTGAGTGGGGAGTGTTCGATTATATGTTTGGTATGTTTGAGCAGGTGAATGGCGCACAGAGCACACTCGAAAGTTGATAATGAGATTGATCGGAATGTTTATGAGTTATGTGGGCTGACTGTAAGGATATGGTGAGTGTAGGGGGCTTGGTACGGCATGAATACTATGGGGAAACGTGTGTGGCTACTTGTGCCCGTCACATTATTTCTGTGCGTCCATCCTGTGGCTGCATGGTCTGACGGCGGCTACAGCGGGGATAATCCCCGCGGCACGGAACTGCCAGACAAGCCATTCCCCGAGGATGGCATATCAGACCTCGATCAACTCAATGATAATGAAACGCTCCGGCTGGGTGCGTTTAACATACAGGTATTCGGAAAAAGCAAAGCAGCAAAGCCCGAAGTCATGGAGGTGCTTGGAAAGATTATCCGTACCTACGATGTCGTTGCCATACAGGAGATCAGGGACAAATCCCAGACCGCGCTTCCTGCACTGGTCGATGTCGTGAATGCGAACAGCAGCGCACCGTACGACTATGTTGTAAGTGAACGGCTGGGGCGCACATCCAGTAAAGAACAGTATGCCTACATCTACAACAACCAGACCGTTGAACTGACCTGCACACCTCACACATACCCTGAACCATACGGCACTGATCCGTTCCACAGGGAACCATACATCGCGTCTTTCAGGGTGCTTGATGGCAACTTCGATGCCACCCTCATCACGATCCACGCCGATCCGGATGAGGCAACAGACGAGATAAACGCGCTCGATGATGTGGTCAGGTATGCGCAAAGCACGTATCCTGATGAGCGGGACTTCATTGTCATGGGCGACCTGAACGCCGACTGCTCGTATTTCGATGAGGATTCAAATTCTACGATGAGCGGCAGCGATTATTACTGGTGCATAAACAACAGCGTTGACACGACCACGAAACCCACCAACTGCACTTATGACCGCATCATAATCACGAATCCGGCGGTACCGGACTTCACAGGGGCTGCGGATGTTTTTAGATTCGATATTGAATACGGGTTAACTGTGAGCGAGACGACTAATGTATCAGACCATTATCCGGTATACGCAGAGTTCTGGTGTGACCGGGATGCGGATCCCGACAAAGCGCCAGGTGTCGTCGGCGCCGTGATCGCGCTCCAGATTGCAGTTGGCAGCCGCGAATATGACCCGGAACTGGATATCAACAACGATGGCAGGGTGACCTCGCTGGACGCGCTGATGATCCTGCAGGCGGCGTCAGCATGATTGAGTTGTGAGGATCTGGGAACGACGTGTGGACAATCATCGGGATAGGAGTATCAGAGTTATAACCGAAAAGGATATATAGGTTTACATACGAAATCACATTAACCCAACAATACATGAGGTGAATACCATGGGAATCATAGACAAGATAAAGGGAAACCCCTTCGAGAAACTGAAGAAGGACGATCTGACCGCAGAGAGGATCAGATTGGAGCGAGAAGAGAAACTGAAGATAGGTGAAGTCGAGCGTCTGAGCAAGCAGAAGAAGGAACTCTTTGACAGAGGGTTTGAGGCGAGCGAGGGCGAGCGAAGGTCGTTTGCAAGACAGATAAAGCAGCTTGATCAGAAGGTAAAACTGAGCAACATCCATCTGAAGAAGTTAAGCGACCAGATCATGGTGGTAGACAACCTGATCTTCATCCACGAGAACAAGCAGATGCTCGAGGGCGCTGGCATGATGTCGAAACTTGCCAGGATGCCGAAGAGCAAACTGGACGAGTTTCTTGCAGAGGTCAACATCAAGGATCAGGTGATGGAAGGAAGCATCCAGGGAATTCTCACGACGATGGAGGCTGAACACGGACTTAAAGGCGAGATCGCGGAGGACGCTGAGACGAGCAGATTGATGGATATCTGGGAGACCTCCGATATCACAGAATCCGATGAGATATACAAGAAACTGGATCAGGAGAAGTCTGAGAAAGAAGAGCTCGATGAACTGGAACTATAGATGGAGCTGAAAGACGAAGTCAGGAGTTCGTTTAAACGATCTCACAATCTGGCACGGAAACACTACGATTGCGGCGATCTCTCGAAAGCCAGAGTGGAATATCTGAAATGCGCCCGGTTTGCAGAGCACCTATCCGAACTCACGCCTTCCAAGAGGGGAGAGTTTCACGAGAGGGCAGAAAAATTCAGGGAGATCGCAGAGGGCTTAAAAGTTGGCGATATCAAGGTCTATATAGATGGGATCGTGCCGGAAGAAGAGAGGATGAGTTCAAAACCGAGAACAACAGACGACTCTGACGACCGGGAAGATCGGGCAAAGGAACTCATCCTCGCAGAAAAGCCCTCGCTGAAATTCAAGGATATCGCGGGTCTTGACGATGTGAAAGAGAGGATCAAAGAGGCGATCGTTTATCCTTTCAGGTATCCGGATGAGTACCGATACTTCGGTGTCAGGGGTGGCGGCGGAATCCTCCTCTACGGTCCTCCGGGATGCGGCAAGACGATGCTTGCGGCAGCAGCCGCGGGAGAGTGTGATGCGGTCTTCATAAACCTGAAGATCAGCGATATCAAGGACAAGTACGTTGGAGAGAGCGAGAAGAAGATAAAAGACGTCTTCAACCTTGCACGGGAGCATGAGCGAGCCATCATCTTCTTTGACGAGATCGACGCCCTTGCCGGGGAGCGATCAGGATCGCAGGAGGGGCACGAACGCAGTCTTGTAAACGAGCTTCTCTCGCAGATGGACGGGCTTGAGGCGAAGGGCACAGAGAAGCGCTACCTCGTGCTTGCAGCAACCAACCGCCCATGGGATGTGGATATCGCACTCCGGAGGGCGGGGAGGTTCGATACGACTGTCTTTATCCCGCATCCTGACATTGAGGCGCGGAAGAGGATATTTGAGATCGGGCTTGCGGACAAGCCATGTGATGTGGATGTGGCAGAGCTTGCAGCGATTACCGGCGGCTATGCCAGCGCGGAGATCATCGATATCTGCGAGAAGGCGGCAAAGATTCCGCTTCGGGAGCGGATAAAGGAAGGGAAGCCCAGGCGGGAGATAGTTCTTGCGGACTTCGAGCGGGTGATCGCGGAGAGGAAGACGGTGCTTTTGGGGTGGTATCCGAAGGCGGTCAGGGAGCTAACAGGTACGGAGGAGGCAGAGATGTTTGGTGAGCTTGTCGAGGCTGGGAAGGGGTACCTTTCTGGAGGTTAATGGTGGAGAGGGCGGATAGTGGAGATAATGGCGTCATGAGGATGGGCGGAAAGAAAAAAGGTGGAGAGGTAACTTAAATATAAACCAAAATAAGGTGTGATCATGAAGTACACAATAATCCTTGAAAAAGAAGAGGAGGGCGGGTATTCTGCCCAATGCCTCGAACTGCCCGGTGCGATTAGTCAGGGTGAAACAAAGGGAGAAGCGCTCAAGAATATAGAAGAAGCGATTGAAGCAGTGTTAGAGGTGCTTAACCAGGAAATAAAATGGTTGGGTGTAGCAGCCGAAATTTCAACGGTGGAAGTGAGTGCCTAAAAAACTGCCTGTGGTTTCCGGAGAAGAAACTGTCAAAGCACTCGTGAGATTGGGGTTTGCAGTTAGATTTGGAAAAGGAGATCATGTAGTGTTGCAGAAGGGTCAGATGGTGTTTTCAGTCCCACTACATAAAACGGTTAAGAAGGGGACTTTGAGAAAAATTATAAGACAGGCAGGGATTTCAGTAGAAGAATTCAATGAAGCATTATGATCCATAGAGCAGGCGGAGCGAGGTGTTTTGAGTGGTGGAATGGAGGGGATAACCGTGCTCACCTACTGCGGCGCAACCGATAAGGGCGGCAGAAGTAACAACGAGGACGCCTACGATACCATCACCATCGAGCACACCCACGGAAATCTCCACCTCCTTGCAGTCGCAGACGGAGTAGGAGGTCATGCAGCCGGGGAGGTTGCAAGCAAGCTCGCGGTTATAGAGCTTGTAGAGACTGTGAAGAGGAGGGTTGCTGCCCGAAAGACCATTACTCTCGAAACGATGAAAGAACTGCTGAGAGCGGGCTTTGCAAAGGCGAACGAGGAGATCTGCTATCAGTCGGAACTTGTGCAGGAGCGTCGCGACATGGGAACAACGCTTGTGGCTGCGCTTCTTCGGGATGATGGCACGGGCGTGGTTGCGAATGTTGGAGACAGCAGGGCGTACCTGATAGAATCCGGAGAGGGGGGCAGGGATAGAGGTGGAGGTGGGATTGTGCAGGTGACGAGGGATCACTCTTACGTTCAGGCGCTCGTAGATCGAGGGGTCATCACAGAGGATGAGGCTTTCAGTCACCCTAAGAAGAACATCGTGACAAAGGTGATCGGGCAGGAGGGTGCCAAGCCAGACCTCTATGATGTAAAACTCGGCAGGGGTATGCTGCTCCTCTGCTCAGATGGCACCAGCGATACACTGGAGGATGCGGAGATCCAAGCGGCGGTTTCCAGATCAGTGAGACTGGATGAGAGGTGTAGACGTCTGGTTAAGGCAGCTCTTGCGCGTGGTGCAAAAGATAATGTTACTGTTGTTCTGGCGTCACGCTGAAATAGAACCATATCATTATTTCTCCATTGTGGAGAAAAATTTATATAGGATTGGAATGGAGAATGAGTAGTACCGGTGATTTCAGATGTACCTCATAGTTGCAAGATATACCGATGATGCAGAACGAAAGAGGGTCGACTATGCGATAGAGCGATGGAAAGCGGTGGCGGGCGTGGAAAAACCAGACGGAGTCCCGATCTTATTCAAAGGCGAGAACGTGGAGGATTTTGTTGAAGACCTGTATTCGAGATTGTCAAGAGATAATGTAAGTGTCTATTCCTTAAATAACGTCTCCTTTGAGATCGAAAAAGAGGAGATCTCGATTGAAACTACGCTTGAGGGGGATCTGGAGACGACACGGAAGTTTCTTGGATTTATAATGGCTAAACAGAAAGGCGTGCTCATAACCGAGACAGAGTTTGAACGGACTTATGAGGTCTCTACAAGGAAGGGAAAGGCGGATGTCTCGATCAATCTAACGGACGGCGGTAGGGTGCGGATCCGTATCAGCGGATACGGCGATGCTCTGGGATTGATCCGCGAGAAGATCGAGAGCGAGATAAGATACTTCAAGGAGGTTTGATTATGGCAGAATGGACTGATGAATACGACCGGGTATTGAAAGTAGTGGAACGTGTGCTGAGATACGATCTTGAAAGACTCAAGAGGACTCCGGAAATAAAGAGAATCGAGTTATACAACGAGATTTCCGAGAATCTTGAGCGATTCGAGACCGAATGCATAACCATGCCCGCGGATATCTACAACGATGCAGCAAGCAGGTTTGCGCTTGCAAGACTACTGCTTGCAACGTCCTCGTGGGTGAACCAGGAGGATAATCCGATGACGTCAGGGTTTGGGGAGAACGAACTGAAACTCGTCCGGGATTTCGAGAGATACCACATCTTTGATATTTTAGCGATTGATGAAGCAGTGGAAAAGATTGCAAGGAAGAAGGAAGGGCTCTACGAACTGATCACGGATTACTATGAGTTGGGGTATGCCAACCTCGATACCCTGCTCGATGATCCCTCAATTATGAAAGACCTGAAGATCGCGTTTAAGAACCGGTACATGAAGGTGCAGCACAAAATCGAGAAGATCACATTCGGTTGCATCGAGCGATACGGATTGTCATGGCTGAAATCGGGAATTCTCGTGAAGGTGGAGGAATCTGAGGCACTAAGGGAGCGCGTGGTTGCGGAGGGTGAGCAGAGGATGCGGGAGCTTGAATCGCGC
>JAUWCK010000050.1 GCA_030609345.1 Methanosarcinales archaeon
GGATCTTGGCGGATACGTCCTCCAGACCAATTTCATGCAGACCGAGGTCATGATCCAGATGCTCTGCCCACATGCAGACATATCCATGCTCGAAGATCTGGCAAAGGAACTCCGCGCCAAGATCACGAGAGCGCCGCTTACTGGCACTGACATCATCGTGATCGCGCCAACACTTGCATATCACCATCTTCCACACCATGCGTGCGATGTGGCAGAGTATATGCGCAGGTTTGGAGCAAATACAACGTTAATCGGGCTTGCAAGAGGTGTTGGGAGGCGGATTGCGCAGATATCTGCAAAAGAGCGTGCACTGGCTAATGAACACGATCTTGCGGTCTTTACGCTCGGAAACTTCGAAGACTGCCTGATAAACAAGAAATATGTCCTCTACAAGGATCTCGACGTGCCCTGCATCATCACAGGTACGCCAGAGCTTCAAAAGCCCCCTATGTATGCGAAAGACTATGTCGGGCATCTCGGAAGAATCGCACACCGGCTGAAACTCGAAAATGAACTTAATGCTCTTGATCGGCTGGTCGAGACGGTTGGTAAAACCCTCGATGAGCATCGGATCGAGATATCAAAGGATCCATTAACCACCCATCCAGCACGCATCATGAAGGAGATCAAGGAACAGATACCAGAAATCAATAAATCCCTCTCTCCAGCGCCTATCACGCTGCAACTCATGGGTGCCCGCGTAAAACTGTCTTATCCGCAGTATAAGGAAGCGATCGAGAATATAACATTCGAGGAGGGCGTTACCCTCCGCGAGATCGCAAAGGTGCTGCCGTCAGGGGTACGTGATTATATGTTAATAAGAATATTACCGAAATCGGTGACCGGTTTCGTTATTTAGACGTCAGGATGGGAGTCAGGAGGCACGAATGGACATTGAGAAGATTCAGAGGATCATGAGGATGGATCCTGAGGAGGCGACTGAGGAACTGCTTGAGAGCGTTGAGAAGTACTACGGCGAGATACCATACATCCTGCAGTTTATGAAGGAGACCCCGGAACTGCTGGTTCCGAAGATTCTCTACGACAGTGCGATCATACGGGAGTTCAAACGTCTCGACCCGAAGACGGTTGAACTGATCTCAATAGGCGTATCTGCCGCGATCAGGTGCGATCACTGCCTGGGAATGCACATCCGCGTCGCAGAGAAACTCGGAATATCGCGGGAAGAGATCTTCGATGCGATCCTGATCGCTGGCACGCTCTCGAACGCGACCGTGCTCGCTTATGCCACGCGGGCACTGGACTCGGAGACCGGAACCGAGCGCGGGTCAGGGTCCGGCTGCGCGGTCTGCGATGTTGGGTGTGGTGGCTGTGACGGCGATGAGGAATCCGGAAAGTGAGAACGCTTCAGATCGAATATCCGTAATTACTCAGGGGTATTGATTGATCTCCTGATTACGATTCTGTGTTTTCTGGCAAAGAAAAATAACCGCAGAGCATGCGGAGGGCGCAGAGCTTTTTTTTATCATTCTCCACGCCCTCCGCGGTTAAATTACCTGCTTTAAGTACATGCTCGGGTACCCCGTGGTAGGAACCATAAGATTTACACAGATTTCCACGAGATTTCTGTGTTAATCTTGTGGTTTTAGATGTAGATATCCACACAATGTTGAGTAAAGTACTGATGTGCTCTGTTCAGCAGGAACTATTTCGCTAATTTTGATCCGCGGTCTCGAAGCAGGTGATCAGCGAGCACGATAGCAACCATCGCTTCGGCGACAGGAACCATTCTGGGTGGAATTGTTGGATCGTGCCTCCCCTGTATCGTGATCGTGGTCTCGCTCATCGTCCTGATATCCGCGGTCTTCTGCGGACTTGCGATGGATGGTGTCGGTTTCACTGCGATCCTGCACACGATCGGCGCGCCTGTTGAGAGCCCGCCAAGAATACCGCCAGCGTTATTCGTCTCCGGAATCACAGTTCCATCCGATACCAGAAACGCATCGTTCATCTCGCTGCCCCGCATGGTGGCGCACCCAAAACCTGCCCCTATCTCGACACCTTTCACTGCGCCGATGCTCATCAATGCCTTCGCAAGGTCTCCGTCCAGCTTGTCAAAGACCGGCTCCCCGATGCCAGCAGGCACACCTGTCGCTATGATCTCGACGATGCCGCCGATGCTGTCTTCTTCTTTGCGCGCCTTTCCGATCAGTTCAACCATCCGCGCCGCGGCATCCGGATCAGCGCACCGAACCGGCGTCTCTTCGATCCGTTCCCTGATCTCTGGCGGCGTCATCTCACATTCGCATGCTCTGATGCCGCCGAGTTCTATGACGTGCGCAACCACATCGATGCCTGCCTCTGCAAGCATCTTCTTTGCGACAGCGCCGGCGGCAACCCTTCCCACAGTCTCTCGCGCTGATGCACGCCCGCCGCCGCGGTAGTCCCTGATCCCGTACTTGACCTCATAAGGATAATCGGCATGTCCCGGGCGCGGTGTGTCTTTGAGTCGCTCGTAAGGGGACGAATCGACGTTCCTGTTCCAGACGATCATCGATATCGGCGTTCCGGTCGTCTTGCCCTCGAATACGCCTGAAAGAATCTCGACAGCGTCCTCTTCCTTGCGAGGCGTTGCAATCTCGCTCTGCCCCGGGCGGCGGCGGTCGAGTTCCTTCTGGATGTCTGCTTCGCTCAAAGGCATCTTTGATGGGCAGCCATCGACGACGACGCCGATTGCGAGTCCGTGACTCTCACCCCACGTTGTTACGCGGAATACTGTTCCGAATGTGTTTCCTGACATTTATTAGCTCTCACCACGCCACAATGAATTAGGGGATATTCGTGTTTCTTTTCATCGCCCGTAAACCCTACTTCTTCTATCTACTCGGAAGATCAAGATTGTATCATCTTCTGGAATGATCCTATAAAGCACCCTGAAATCTCCAATCCTGATCCTGTAAACATCCTTTTCCCCTTTTAATTTCTTGACATCCGAAGGAAATGGATCCTCATATAGTTCCTTTATTCTTTTAAAAACTCTTTCCTTGCTGACTTTCTCTAATTTTGATAGAAACTTGAGGGCTTTTGTTCCAAATTCTATCTTCATAACCCAAGAATCCTTTCGGCATCTTCTAAAGATGTCGTTTTGCCTGCAGCATACTCTCTCATAGTTTCGTTTAAATCTGCTTTCTCGTCTTCGCTTAATATGAGCACGTATTCAGATAACATCTCTTCCATATTCTTTGTTCTCTTATTCAATTCATCCAGATCATGTTTCAAGAAAAGCAATTCTTCTAACCTTTTATTGATGGTTCCCAACATCTGATGAATTTCGCCACTCATGATCTCTTCCATCTCATAAGATAATTTCCATGTTGTTCATTTTACCGTGTGCTTCAGTAAGTTCGCCGTGGCAAGTCAACAGCGATACCGCATACATACCAGATAGACCACATCGCCCCATGCGTTGTGGTCAATGTCGCCATAATACTTAAACCTGACCGCACTGTGCGCATAAACCTGATCCGTCTCTGCTGCCGCGCCTACACCCAATTTAGTAGTACTCAATCCTCTTCGCAGTAAGTTCCCGCCGCTTCTTCTCCATGAAACCATACACAACAGCGTGTGGTGCACCCTCGATCAGCATCTCGACTGAGGTCTTTGCAACATGCACCTGCTCAGGATACCCGATGATCGCTACGGTCTTTCCGTAGACCGAGAGGTCGACATGGGCTATATTCTCGATTAGCGCCCTTGTCCTCCCGTCGGTGCCGATGATCCTGCCCCTGACGCGTGTCAGCATCTTTGGTGTGTTCGCAGGTATCTCGACCACATCGTATATGAGAAGCTCGTCACCGAACAGTTTGACAGCCCGCTCAGGGCTGAAACCCCGTCCGATTGCCGAGATGACCTCAACCGCCCGCATACCCCGCACGGGGTCCTCTGGCGACAGAACCTGTACATTGCCAGATTCGCTGTCGATATCCAGCGTCGCGGTTGAGAGTTCCTCGATCGCTTGTTTGGTGGCGCCTTTCGGTCCGATCACTGCGCCAATCCGATCCTGGGGGATCTTAACGTACATTGACACCCAGCTTCGTGCTAACTTCGCCGAGTTTGATGTATTTGATCGTCCCTAGCCTCGTCATACTCGCTTCAGGTATCGTATCCGCATCCGATCCTGCCAGTTCTGCAGGAGTGCCCACGTACACGCGCAGTCTCGACATTGCGTCGCGCCCACGCATCCGTTTGTGCGGGAGCATGCCGCGGACAGTTCGTTTCAGGATCTGATCCGGTCTCGACGGGAAGTACGGACCGCTTTCCGTTGATCCCTTGTCCACCTGCTCCTTATATTCCCTGTATGTGGTGGTCTTGCTCCCAGACACCACAGCGCGTTCGGCATTGGTGATCGCAATGGTCTCGCCGCTTAACAATCTTGAGGCGACAACGCTTGCAAGCCTGCCAAGAATCAGCCCATCTGCATCGATAATTACTGTATTCATGAAATCACCTGATTATCCGCACATTTGACCCCATGGGCTCTCTTGCCACCAGTTCCTCGATCGTGAGGCATTCCCCGCCAGCATCCGTGATCTTTGACCGTGCGCCATCGCTGAAATCGAAAGCGCCTACGACCACCGGATGGTTTAACTCGCCTGCGCCAAGCACCTTGCCGTGCACAACGATGGTCTCGCCGTCCGCAGTATGCCGGTTGATGCGGCTCACATTCACTGTTGCATAACCTCTCTTCGGACTCTGCATGCGCTTCGCGATCTCTCGCCAGATTGGGGCGTCGTTCTCGCGTGATCTGGATTTCAGATCCTCTACCAGGGATATAATCCGCGGATTTGTCTTTTTATATTGTGTTTTGCTCATTCGCTTCCTCCAAGACTCACATATAATTCATGTTCGAACCGTTATGCCGGTTCATGCGCCGTTGGAATATGTCCATCTGTTATTGTCTGTAGAAAAAGTTTGTGGAAAGTCTGGGTTGTCAGGCGTCATGTAAAGAATCTTGGAATGTCTGCGACCACCCGAGACCGCCATGCTTAAGTATCATGGCAGTATTGATCATGGCATGGGGCGATGCGATCTGATAGCAGATGGCAGTACCACTGCTGATCTGACTGCGGGCGAATCCGCCGATGTGGATGGTGTGATAAACGGCATGAAATCGCTCTACGTGGGCTCTGTACCATGTACGGGGTTTGGTGACTGAAAGTAAAAAGGAGGGAAAAATTATGTTTGATGGGATTAAAAGGATACTGCGACCATATATATGCGATCAACAACCTATATATGGTCAGCAACCGCTTTTCACGTTCAAAGAGACATACGATATTTCCGGAAGTGAACTTAGGCGTGTAATTAGCAGTGCATACCCGGATGCACGTATTTACATTGCAGATGCAGCATACAAGCACGTAAGCTATGACGAATTGTTACGATGGCTAAACGAAGATTCACTCGACCAGATGCGATGGGTTGAAGATATATGGGACTGTGACAATTTCGCGGTAGAGAGTTACTGCAGAGCGCACAAAGTCGTTGGAAATCTTGTTTATGGCGAATGCTGGGGTGATACACCAACAGGGTATCATGCATTTTGTCTTGCATATTGCGATGGCAAGATAAAAATAATCGAGCCACAAAACGATGATACAAACGACTGGAAGAAGAGCGATTATAAACCAGATTTTATTAAAATTTGAACTATGGAAGAATGCCACATGGACGCTCCGTGTTTCGATACGGCATGGAGCGGTTTGGGCTTAACACCCAGACCAAAGAGGTGAGAATATGAGCGAACAAGCGGAATAACACGCAAGAAGATGAGAATGGCAAGGAAACAGTATGGACACGTTCCGTAGAACATTTGCTGAAAAAAGGATTGCAGTCTGGATAATCCTGATTGGAACGTTTATACTTGGAGGAGCAGGGACACTAACCGGAGATCAAGTACTTGAAGTGATCAAACTTATAGGGACGTTTTGGCTTGGAGCGGAAGCCGGAGCAAGGGTTCCGAAGTGAGAGCCAACCTTTAAATCCCCAGAACCCACCAACAATCTCGATGAAGATATTGCTGCCCTACGGGGACGGAAGCGTCTCTGTCGAAGTGCCGGACAGGAACCTTGCAGGCATCATCGAGCCGCAGGAACTCCCCGCTGTCGAGGATGAGGAATCCGCGATCGTTGATGCGCTTGCCCATCCGGTAGGACGGCGGCTCTCAGAGATCGTACACGCAGGGGATCGTGTTGTGATCATCGCAAACGACATCACCAGGATCACCCCGACAAAGAAACTCCTGCCGCCGCTTATCTCATGTCTAAACGACATGGGAATCCCTGATTCCGATATCGGGATTGTATTTGCGACCGGATCACACAGAAGACATACTGAGGATGAGCAGAAGCGGCTCGTCGGCGATGAGATCTACAGCCGCGTATCGTGCATCGACCACGATCCTGACAACTGCAGACGCGTCCGGGTTACGAGCAGGGGGACGCCGGTTGAGATATTTGCGCCCGTTCTCGATGCGGATGCCGTGATATGCACAGGCAGCATCGAGTTTCATTACTACGCGGGATACTCAGGCGGGCTTAAGTCGCTGCTTCCGGGAGTCGCATCGATTGCAAGCATCGGGAAGAACCATGCGCTCATGATCCACCCTGACGCTGTAGCAGGGAGAACTGATAGTCCGGTGCGTCAGGATCTCGAGGAAGGGACTTCGCATCTATCAGAATTCATATTAAACGCGGTATTAAACAGCAGGAAGGAGATCGTCGCAGTCGTTTCTGGCGATCCCATAAAATCGCATCGTGCAGGGGTTTCTTATGCGGACCGAATGTACCGGATCCGGGCAGAGACTGCCGATGTTGTGATAACGTCTCCCGGCGGGATGCCGAAGGATATAAATCTGTATCAATCTCAGAAAGCACTTGAAAATGCGAAAAATGTCGTCAAGGATGGCGGGGCGATCATCCTTGTCGCTGAATGTGGAGAGGGTCTTGGCAATGACGTGTATGAACGGTGGCTCGATATCCCGCGCGACGAACTCCCTTCGAGGTTGGAGCGCCAGTTCGAACTCGGCGGGCACAAAGCCGTGCTGACGTCGCAGCTTTCAGGGCGCGTCGATCTCTACCTTGTCTCGGATATCCCTGACGATCTTGCAAGGAAGGCGTATTTCATCCCGATGCAGGACGTCGGAAGCGCTCTTCGTGCCGCGGTCTCAAAGCTGGGCAGGGGCAGGGGTGACGGGCAGCCGCGGATTCTCGTTATGCCGCATGGCGGGCTTACCTGCCCGGTCCCCGGATGAACGGAACGTGTTGGTGTTTGGTAATTCGTTAC
>JAUWCK010000087.1 GCA_030609345.1 Methanosarcinales archaeon
AATAGGCAAGATAAAAGCGAGGATTTTGTTGAAACGTGGTGTGAAAGGAGCAGAGGAAATCGATAAGCTGGTCCGCGATCCCGAATCCGTGCTCACATCCGTGCTCATCCTGAATAATGTGGTGAATATCGCTGCGTCGGCAGTAGCAACATCTATTGCAATAGATATCTTTGGTAGCTACGGCGTGGCTATTGCGATCGTAGTGATGACCCTTTTAATCCTCACGTTCGCTGAGATCATACCAAAGACGATCGCCGTCCACCGGGCAGAAAGGATCTCTATCCTGATCTCCAAGCCCATGCAGATCATGGCTTCTATTTTCCAACCGATTACAAAGTTTTTTTCTATGATTACAGGCATTTCTGCGAGGATTTTAGGCATAAAGCTCCACCGGAAAATATTAATGACAGAAGAGGAGGTGGAAACGATGCTGGACATAGGGAGAGAAGAAGGCGCGATCGAAGAGGATGAAAAAAAGATGATGATAGGTGTTCTGAAACTTGACGAAATCGTGGCGGGGGATGTGATGTCACCAAAGGAGGCGATAGTTTGCATGAGAGTCGATCAAACCATGAATTCAGCCGTGGAATTGATAAAGAGTACTGGACACTCAAGAATCCCTATCTTTGAAGGGACGAAGGATAATGTCGTGGGCATCTTATATGCCAAGGATCTGTTGGCAAAAGTAGGCGAAGGCGGAGTTTCGCTGAAAGAATTGATGAAAACCCCCCATTTTGTGACCGAGACAAAGAGGGTGGACGACCTTCTTGAGGAATTTCAGAGGGGTAAATTCCACATCGCCATCGTGGTGGACGGAGAGGGAAAAACAATGGGCGTGGTTTGTTTAGAAGATATTCTGGAGGTGATAGTGGGAAGTATATACGATGAACACGATGTAATAATAAAAGGAAGATATGCGAGGTAATCGATGATTCCAAAACCATTTAGAAAGAGATCAGAGAAAGGAGGTCTTCCTCCGGGGACTCTCGTTCACATAGGTGAGAAAAAAGCCGAGAAGGTACGAATCACAATCATCGACTATGATGCGGCGCAATTTCAGGAGAAGGAAGTAGAGACGATTGAGGAGTGCTTTCCATTTAAGGATACACCAACCGTCATATAGCTAAACACAGAGGGTCTTCATCAGCTGGATACTATAGAGAAGATCGGAAAGCACTTCAACATCCACCCTCTTGTCCTGGAAGATATCGCGAATACGGAACAACGTCTCAAGATGGAGGATTTTGATGATTACATCTTTCTCATATTGAAGATGCTCTGTTTTGAGGAAGACGAGAATGTTGTAAAGGCGGAACAGGTCGGTTTGATTCTTGGCTCGAATTTCGTCATCTCGTCTGAAGAAACTTTATCTCATCCTCATACGACATGGTTCCATAATATCGTACCTGATAGCCATCGCACAGAGATTTTACCTCTTCGACATATTCCTGACTGCCAACGAAGCGATCTGCGATCACCGGAACAACGACGCCTGAATCCACATGGATAAGGGGGCTTATTTCTGATGCTTGCCAGAACATCAGCACCACATCGCTTGAACTCAAAGGATAATAAACTTTCACAGACCAGGGTTATGAAAACATTTATGGCGGATTCGCAGAAGAACAGAGATTAAAAATGCGCAAGCTGAACAACTTTTCAAGGTATCTATCTGGTGATGAATGGTTGATCAGGGAACGCGGCTGGAATCCGGATCAACAGGCAGTTTGCGAATCTGTTTTCTCACTTGGAAACGGATATCTCGGCAGCCGTGGTGTTCTGGAAGAGATCCCGGACGGCAGCAGTCCGGGAACGTACATCGCTGGAATTTTTGATAAATCGACTGCAGAAACCACTGAAATAGTAAATTTACCCAATCCGATCGATTTTCAGATATATGCAGATGGCGAAAAGGTTGCGATAAATCAGATGGATGCGACATGGCACGAGCGCATCCTTGATATGAAGAAGGGACTGCTCGTTCGCAGAACAGGATATCGATCTCCGAAGTACGGGCAGTATGAATATCGATCGCTGCGCGCCTTCAGTGCGGCTGATGAGCACATCGCTCTGATGCGGGTCTATTTCACCGCAGCGGAATCAGATGTGGATATTCTTGTAAAAAACAGCATCGATGCATCGATTCTGAATGTAAGGCAGGAGATGGGTACCGCGGTCAAGCACTACGTGGCTATGGAAACAGATCAAACGGATGACATTCATTATTTATCTGTAAAGACGACTGATTCTGGGTACATGGTCGCTTATGCCACTGACCTTTTCATACGCGGCGATGATAAGATCGTCGATGGTATTGTCCGCACATCCGAATTCGTAAATGATAAATTCACTGAAAATATACGTTTCAAAGCTGAGAAAGGAGCGATCTACTCCTTTGAAAAGATCATCTCATTGTACACATCCCGTGAAGTTCCACCCGAAGATATCAGGGACGTGACCGTGAAAACACTTACGCAGAGCCGCAACACTGGTTTTGATGGGTTGCTTGCAGCACACATCGATTCCTGGCATGAAAAATGGCTGATGGCAGATATTGTGGTTGATGGTGATGATATAAACAAAGCGCTTCGGTTCAACCTGTACCATCTGTTGATCGCTGGCAGTGAGCATGATGATCAGGTAAGTATAGCGCCCAAGGCGCTGACAAGCAGCTGGTACAACGGACATTTCTTCTGGGATACCGAACTCTTTGTACTTCCGTTTTTCGTCTTCACAAATCCTGATATCGCAAGAAATCTGCTGATGTACCGGTATCACAGGCTGGATGAAGCACGAAGAAATGCAAGAACAGAGCATTTCCCTGGCGCACTCTTTCCGTGGGAGTCGGCTGATACAGGAGGGGGGGTTACGCCGAGAACGTGGGTGAACCCAGAGGGTGTGCTCATCGATGTGCATACGATGGAGCGCGAGCATCACATCGATGGCGATGTCGCTTATGCAGTGTACCAGTATTACAGGGCGACCGCTGATGACGAGTTCATGCTGAGATACGGAACCGAGATCATCCTTGAGACTGCACGGTTCTGGGCAGGCAGAGTGGTGTACAACGATAGGACTGGCAGGTATGATATAAACGATGTGATCGGTCCGAATGAGTATCAGGAGTGCGTTTTAAATAACGCATATACCAATTACTTAGCCAGATGGAATCTGCGGTGCGCTGCCTTGCTCTACACCGAATTTCTTGGAGAGTATCCTGAGATGCGCAAAACACTGTGTGAGAAAATCAATCTGGAACCCTCAGAGATCGATGCATGGCAGAGTATCTCCGATAAGATTGCATTCACGGTTCTTGAGGATGGTATGATCGAGGAATTTGTTGGATACTTCAGGAAGAGGGATGTAACCATTACGAAATGGAACGATCATGGGATGCCGATCTTTCCGGAAGAGGTGTCACTTGAGCGTGTGTATGAGACGCAACTTGTGAAACAGGCAGATGCGGTACTGCTGCTGCATCTATTTTATGAAGATTTCTCACCCGATGTGAAAAAGACGAATTTAGACTATTATGAGCGTAGAACCACTCATGAGTCCTCGTTAAGTTCATGCATATACGCAATCGTCTGCGCAGAGGTTGGAGATCTGGACAGAGCATACCGCTACTTCAAATATGCTCTGTATGGCGATCTTCTGGACAACTATGGTAATACACGAAACGGTATTCATGCAGCGTCGCTGGGAGGTGTCTGGCAGGCAGTGGTCTTTGGGTTTGCTGGCGTGCGTATGAAAGGTGAAATACTTGCAATAAATCCGCGATTACCAGAACACTGGGAGCAACTTGGGTTTAATCTGTACTGGCACGGGTTCAAACTGGAATTTGATATATCCCGGAGTACGATAGATATATCGTTCGGATCAGATAGAGATGTTACACTGCCAGTAGAAGTTTGTGGTAGACTCTATGAGGTGTCCGGCAACAGCATGAAGATGATACGATATGGTAATTAACTTCGAGAGAGAGGTTGGTTTCATCTGGGATGTCGATGGTGTCATCGTTGACAGCCCGCATGAACTGGCATGGCGGCGCACCGCAGAGAAGTGGGGCGTTTATAAAGGCGGACTCGATTCAAGGTTTTATCGTGATTACGTATCTGGTAGGCCCAGATACGAGGGCGGCAATGAAATCCTGAAGCGGTTTTTGGTATACGAACATCTCGGTGCAGGAACGGACGCGGAGAAAGAGAAGGTACTGGAACAGTACTGCACCCAGAAGAATGAACTGTTCAAGGAACTGGTTCGCGAGGGTAGGTTCAACATCTTTGGAACATCGATTGCGATGGCCATTGAAGCAAGGACCAGAGGGGTGATGCAGGCCGTGGCATCGGCATCGAAGAACGCGAAAAGTCTGCTCATGCAGATAACCAGCGATCGGATATTTGAGGTTGTCCGGAGACGGTATGACTTTATAGAGGAAAAGAATTCGCTATATTCCATCTTCGATGTGGATGCTTCAGGACTGACTGGTAAGGACAAGTCAGAGATATTTGCATTTGCGGCACAGAGGCTGCATGAGTTATCAGGTGGCAAGATCAGACATTATATCGTGTTCGAGGATGCGCCATCTGGCATAGGGGCGTGCAAGAAGAACAGGATGTTTGGTGTTGGGATACGGAGGATCGGGGAGAGATCCGCCCTTGTTGAGGCTGGCGCAGATATCGTGGTCGATGATCTCGGTGAACTGGGTTATGATGAGTTGAAATCCGCATTCCTGAAGATCTTTTGAAATGTGTCGTAGCCATTCACTTGGTTGACATTCGTGCATTCTCTCTGATTTTTAACCACAAGATTACACAAGATTACACAGAAATCTCGTGAAAATCTGTGTAATTACCTGCGAAGCGTGAACGCGATGGTGCCGATCAGCAGAGCATCGTGTATGTGCGGTCCCACGCGTGAGTGTATGTCAGTGCGGCTGCGACGATGAACGCCGAGACGATTGGGCTTGCTGATTGATATGCGCTTGCTCATGAGATTGAATTCCGAGACGGTATGGGGGGCACATCCGGTTCAAGTTGTGCGCAGATCATTATCCTCGGTCATCAGCGTCTTTGTTGGCTGGAAAGGGTCACACCCCACCCACCAGCAACTTGAAGATCAGAAGCGCGACCGTCATCATGATTAGGGAGTGTTTGAGCCCTGACATCACGCTGCCCTCACCCATAACGCCTGCTATCAGTCCGGAGCAGAAACCCTGGATCAGTGATGCATGGAAGAACATCCGTTTGTATGCATTAAGGTCGAAAGCACCAAGGAAGCCGCCGCCACTTGCCGCACCGGAAGCCGCCATCTCTTCGCCTGCCGTCGCCATCTGGGAGAGGAATGAATCCGTGATCACATAGATGACCCCGACAAAGACAAGGAATGAGATATATATAATCACAATATAGATCATCATGTTCATCGCACGTTCCTTTCTAAGTGTCTGCTCGGTCTCTGCGTCCCGCGCAGCAACACTGAGCACCTCGCCGACATCACCACTCGATTCGTTCGCTTTGGTGATCAGCGTGATCGACCTTGCGACTACGTG
>JAUWCK010000153.1 GCA_030609345.1 Methanosarcinales archaeon
TCATACTCCTGCCTGAACTTTTCCATACCTTCGACAACTGCCTCAAAATCAATCCCGCGGTGCGGTCTGTTTATCCTTCTGAATGTTTCGGCAGTGCCAGCATCAAGGGACGGCATAACAACATCTGCCTGTGAAAGGTCATCTCTTACATCTTCTCTGTAAAGAAGCGAACCATTTGTATCAACCGCTATGGGCATGTCTGCTATTTCTCTGGTCTCCCTGATTAACCAACCGATGCTTTTGCATAACGTCGGTTCACCTTCTCCTATAAAAGTCACAAAATCTATTTCACCATCGCCACGACTGCCCTGTACTTTTAGTACTCCTTTGATCTCGTTTAGTATCTCTTCCGGTGGAAAGAAATCCCTGCGCTGATTGGTCATCTGCGTTGTCCTGCCAAGCTGGCAGTACACACAGGAATAGTTACAGGTTTTAAGTGGGATCGGATTGACACCCAAAGAGCGACCAAGCCGCCGTGATGGAACCGGTCCATAAACCATCTTCATTTTATACTCGCCCAGATCTCTTTTATCGCGTCCGATACTGCTCCGTCTGAGAATTCAACCACTGGCATGGCTGCAACCATCGCCTCGGTGACTACCGGATCATAAGGAATATTCCTGACAATCCTAACCCCACGCTCCTGGCAAAACTCGGTAATCTTCCTGCTGTTCGCTTCATTGATATCGTATTTGTTGATGCAGACGACTGATGCAATCCCGAAATGCCCGGTCACATCGAGGATTCGCTCGAGGTCGTGCAGTCCTGACATCGTGGGTTCGGTGATGACAAGCGCAAGGGCAACACCAGTTAAGGATGCAATCACAGGGCAGCCGATACCGGGCGACCCGTCAATCAGGATGAGGTCTGAACCTTCCTCTTCTGCAACGCGCTGTGCGTTGTTCCTGACAACGGTTACCAGTTTTCCGGACGCTTCTTCTGCGATATTTAACTGCGCATGTGCCATCGTCCCGTATTTCGTCTTTGAGATGAATGCGTACCCGGAGACACGTTCTTTTAGTTTGATTGCATCCTGATCACACACGAAGACGCATACGCCACATCCCTCGCAGCGTGTCGGATTGACTTCGTAACCGGACCCGGTATCGGATATTGCCTTGAACCTACATGCTTCTTCGCATATTCCGCATTCTATGCATTTTGATTTATCAATTGCTGCAACGTTTAAACCTTTGAACTCCTCTCTTTTCACGATCTCCGGATGCAGCAGCAGATGGAGGTCGGGTGCGTCCACATCGCAGTCAGCAATAACAATGTTTTCTGCGAGGGCTGCAAATGATGCGACGAGTGTTGTCTTCCCTGTGCCGCCTTTTCCGCTTATGATGGTTATCTGCTTCATAATTCCCGCCTGATTCCATCGATCATTCCGGAAAATCGGTTCTTCCATGCAGGGATCGCATTCACGAATGGCATGCCTTCCGAATAATACTCTGCGATCTTTTTATCATACGGAATCTCAAGCAAGATCGGAATCCCTTCTTCTTTGCAGTAGTCGTAGACATTCCGATCCCCGATCCCCGCTTTATTTATGACCACGCCAGAAGGAATCTTTAGCACTTTAAGCACCTCTACTATCAGTTTCAAGTCGTACAACCCAAACGGCGTTGGCTCTGTCACGAGAATACAGTAATCGCTGTCCTGAATCGCTGCAATCACCGGACATGCTGTTCCAGGGGGCGCATCAATAATCACGGTCTTTTCCGGATCGATCTCCTCTTTGACATGGTCTATCAGGGGTGCTGCCATGATCTCACCGATATTCAGCAGCCCATACACGAGTTCTATGCTGTCGTCACTTCTCCCTTTTTTGACAACACCGATCTCCCTTGGCTCCTCGCTGATCGCATCCCGCGGGCAGACCATGGAGCATAAACCGCAGCCATGGCACAGTTCAGGAAAGATCATGACCTGTGTCGGGAGCACGACGATGGCGTTGTATTCACATGCAGCCGCACATTTCCCACAGTAATCGCATAAATCGTAATTGACCGCGGGCATAAGTGTACATGCTGACTTCACATCCTCTATCTCCGGTTTGAGGAAGATATGCGAATTCGGTTCTTCGACATCGCAATCCAGTAGTTGTACATTTGAGATCGACAATGCAAGATTTACCGCTATCGTGGTCTTTCCTGTACCGCCCTTTCCGCTTGCTATTGATATGATCATTGTGGGGTCATCTCTGTTGTTGGTTTAGTGATCCCTATGCTCCTTACACGCGTTCTCATCGGTCGCTTCCATGAGCCGCCCCTGCTGCCATGCCTTGATCACATCGCGCACCGTGCCCTCTGCACCCACGAAGACATCGATGCCGACCTCTTCGAATAGATGAACCGCTTTCGGTCCCAGCCCGGAGCAGAGCATTACATGAGTGCCCGTCTTCGATATGAACTCTGGCGGCACTCCAACACCGCCTCTGTGCTCGCTGGTGTTCGGAATTACCTCGACCTTGTTCGTGTCAAGATCTACGAGGGTATATGTTGGAACCCTGCCGAAATGCTGACCCACGAAATCATCGATGCCGCCTTCTCCTGTAGTTGGAATACATACTTTCATTCTTGATCATCTCCTTGTTTATCTCGCATACGTTCGTCTGGTTGTTCTAAAATTCGTGCATAATCATCGATCGCTGCATGAAGAGTATCTACCGCAAGGACCGTACAGTGCACATTCTCCTCTGGCAGTCCGCCCAGGCTGCGCAGGAGATCATCACTCGTGATTGCCAGCGCCTCCTCAATCGTCTTATCCTTGACGCTCTCGGTGAGCATACTTCCACATGCAATCGATGTGCCGCATCCATCGGTTATGAATCTGCTCTCTGCTATTCTGCCGTCCTCGACACAGATCTGTATCTGCACCGTATCCCCACAGGTGCCTGTTATCTTCCCGACTCCGTCCGCATCACTGAGCTCCCCCATGTTTCTCGGGTTGTAGGCATATTCGATCACCGTCTCTGAGAACACCTCTTTAGCATCCTCTAATACCTGAGTTTCCAGCCGTTTTGCCAGTTCGTCGATATCCACGCTCATTTTATAAAAAACTTCTTTATTATGCAAAGAACGCCTATGTGAAAACGGTTGACGGAAGTTATGACCAACATTATTTGACTGCAATCTCCCCAAGCATCGTTACCACGAGATTGTTGATGCGATTGGTGTACTCCTCAAGCCTCTTGACGGTTTCCCGCAACTCCTGCTCGGCAGCTTTGCGTTCTGTGATGTCACGAGCAGCAGCAAATGCACCAACCACGTTTCCTTTCTGATCCTTGTAGACCGAAGCGTTGTATGAAACGACGGTCTCGGTTCCGTCCCTGGCTTTCATGACCAGTTCATAATCCCGAACTCCGGTCTCAAAGGTCAGCATCGCACCTTTGTACGCCCTTTTGGGATCTGTGAAATAATCGGCAAACGGTGTTCCTATCAACTCTTCCCGAGTTCTGCCGGTAGCTTTAATTGTAGCCTCGTTCACATCCATAATGATCCCTTTATGATCGAAGGTTACCAGAGGATCAAGACTCACCTCGATCAATCCACGATTGTAGCGCTGGAGCTCACGAATTTCTTCTTCAGCCTGCTTGCGCTCGGTGATGTCCTTAAAATCCTCTACAATCCCAACAAATTTGCCGTCCCGATCTAATCTTGCAGCATTCAGAATAACCGGTATCTCTTCACCGTCTGGTCGCTTCTTGACAGATTCGTGTTCAACAAACCCTTCTCCCCTTTTTAGCTTCTCGAGCGGACAATCTTTGGAATGGCAGAGTTCCCCGCTGAAGACATCGTAGCATTTCTCACCGATGATTTCATCCTCATCCATGTCCACCATTTGTATAAAGGTTTTATTCACATTGGTGACGTCAAAATCAGCATCTATTACACACATTGCATCAGCAGCGATCTGGAAGAT
>JAUWCK010000144.1 GCA_030609345.1 Methanosarcinales archaeon
CGGATGCTCCTGATAGCCGACTGGCTCGTATCTCGAAACGGTTTCCAGTCTCTTGATTTCAGGAATCTCCGCAAGTGTGTCCTTGATGGAAGCGGGCTGGACATAGAAATACGGCTCAAAATCAGGGACGAAACAGCAGACGCTTCGTCCATCCCGGTCGCGTCCGAAGAGTCTCACAACCGGCTTTCCGTTATCGAGAATGTAATCGGAATCGATGATCTGAAACTCCATTATGCGTCTATTGATGGTGCATGATACTTATGGTTTGCCAACCTTTTCAACCGCAGCTTGCAGGATCATGAGGGAATCGAAGAGCGGTTACACGTTTATCACTGAATTAGCGCGGTAGTCGCTGATCGATTCAGAAGGTTAATTTAAGGAAATGAGGTATTATAGCCAAGCAGTATAGCCACCATAACCATGTTTAAGAAGATTATCCAGAGATACGGGATCGGCGCCAATATCATCCTGCTCGGAGTCGTCAGTTTCTTAACCGACACCAGTAGCGAGATGATCCGACCGCTGCTGCCGCTCTTCATCATGCATCTCGGAGGCACATATCAAGCGATCGGGGTCATCGGCGGCATAGGCGACAGCGCTGCAAGTATCCTCAAGGTGATATCTGGCTATCTCTCTGATAGAACCGGAAAGAGGAAGATCTTCGTCTTCGCAGGGTATCTGACGTCATCGATCGCGAAGACGCTGTACGCTTTTGCGGCAACATGGCAGCATATCCTCCTGCTAAAGACTGGAGAGCGCACAGGGAAGGGAATTCGCGCCGCGCCAAGGGACGCGATCATCGCAAATTCAACGCATCACGATAAGAGGGGTTTGGCATTCGGGGTTCATCGCGCGATGGACTCAGGAGGCGCAATCTTAGGCTCGATGCTCGCCATTGTCGTACTCTCCTGCTTCTGGTTCTTCGAACTGGAATTCGGGATCATGTACCAGTATGTCTTCATCATCGCAGGGATCATTGCGTTCTTTGCGCTGGTGCCGCTTCATGGAGTGCGGGAGGATGATGTAACGCATAACCGGCAGTCCATACGCGCAAGTTTCAGCGCACTTCCCGGATCGTTTCGCATATATGTCACCATCGCAACGATCTTTGCGCTTGGAAACTTCACATACATGTTCTTTATCCTGCGTGCGGGAGAGTTTCTGCTTGCCGAAAACGGGATGTCGGTCCGGGATATTGGCAGAATCGCCGAGATCGATCCGAAGTTTGTGATGATGGTGCTGATCGTGATCAGTGCCCTATATATGCTGTTTAATATCACGTACACGGTGTTCTCAATCCCGAGCGGGAAACTATCAGATAGGATCGGAAGAAGAAACGTCCTGATAATCGGATATTCGCTATTTGGGGTTACGTGCATCGGTTTTGCGCTGGTGCAATCGATGGCGGCATTCGTCATCCTATTCGCGTTCTACGGGGGGTTCAAGGCGCTGGTCGATGGTACGCAGCGCGCTTATGCCTCCGACTTTGTGGAGCCGGAACTGCGCGGGACTGCGCTCGGCGTCTTCCATACCATGACCGGGATTGCGGCGCTTCCTGCAAGCATCATCGCGGGCATACTCGGAGGATACGCTCCGAGCGCGACGTTCCTGTATGGGGCAGCGATCGGGTTTCTGGCGGCTGGGCTGTTTGTGATTGTGGGAAGGAGAGGGGTTGAACAAAAAATATAACACAGATGGGAGTATATAGGAAGATGGGATACAATGAAAGCGATTCGATTACAGAGGTTCAAGGGTTACCGGGATTCCGGATGGATTGACCTGCGACCACCGATAATACTGCTGCTGGGTGCAAACTCGTCCGGGAAGAGCGCATTCCTCAATGCGTTGTTGATGTTGAAGCAGAGCATGGTGAAGCGATCCCTCTCTCTATTTCTTTTTAATACCAAAGAAGGTGTTGACATCGGTAATTTTGAGGATGCTGTATTCCGGCATGAAATAGATATAAAAAAACCAATGGTTTTTTCGTTTGATATTGAAATTATGCGCGGAATCTCAGATGTTGGCGTAAAAAAAGGAGATTCGGTAATAGTATCTATAAAAGTAGCTTACAACAAAAGAAGAAAATTCAATACCATAATTGGATTTGATCTGGAACGAGGTTCTGATAAAAAATGTATTTTGAGCATGCAAAAAAAATCAACATCGCTGACCGCAAAACCGTCTTTTAAATCTGATTTTTTCGATGTTCCTGATGATATACGCATCGTTTGGTTTGATTTCATCCCAATTATAAGTTCCAAAGAGATAAAATCAGGAAAACGCGGAAGCAAAATATTAAATAAATTAGATAGGTTTAGCCTTGACATTTCAAATTCTTTTCTCTGGTATTTCGGTGCAATCACACACATAGGTCCGCTTAGGACAGAGCCGGAACGTACGTATCAGTTCACTGGTGAAATTCCGTCTGACGTTGGACGCGATGGTGGGGATGCACTAAAGATATTATTCTTAGATAAATACAGTGCAAGTCCAAAAAATTTAATCGATGATGTGAACCAATGGCTTAAAGAAATGGGTTACGTGCTTGAATGGAATGTTTTGGAGGGTGGAATGGCACATCTGATGCTTAAGGATGAATCAGGTATACAGATCAATCTAAAAGATGTTGGATTTGGGATATCGCAACTTCTGCCTGTTCTGATTCAGGGGTACGCTGCAGAGGAGGAGCAGACCATCCTGATGGAACAACCTGAAATCCACCTCCATCCACGCGCACAGGCAGACCTCGGCGATCTGTTCATAGCGCTTGCAGAACAGAAAAAATCCCTGATCGTGGAGACACACAGCGAACATCTGATGCTCCGATTGCGGAGGCGCATCGCCGAGCAGAAGATCAAAAAGGAGATGGTTGGGATATATTTCATCGAGTGGAAGGGTGGCGAGAGTGTGGTTTCGAGAATCGAACTGGATGATTACGGGCAGATGGTGAATGTCCCAGAAGGATTCGAGACGTTTTTCTCGGATGATTTTGAGGAGACGATGAAAATAACCGAAGAAATCGCAAAAAGACATGCCGAGGAGATTGAGTGTGAAAATAGCGCTTGACACCAACATAATCTGCAAGGCATGTGATTATAATTGGGATTGTATTGGAGTACTGTCGAGAATCCGCGATGATGTAAATCATGGGATATTGCACGACACTGGAAAAAGATTGTCGAGTGAATATCGGCGTAATGCTGGAGGACATGAGCTATTTGAAAAATGGTACACCGTGATGGGGAGCAAAGAGAATGGGATTCATTACTTACCCATTGATCTGGATAGAAACTACAAAAAAATCTCTGAAACATTGATTGGTATGGGCTTCACAGGAGAAGTCGATCACATCGTCGTTGCATTGGCACTTGAAACAAGAAACGATAGATACATCATCACAGAGGATAGCGATTTCGGGAAGGGCAGCACCGAAAAGGCAAAAGAGAACGAACACGTCCTGCGCTATCTCACAGATCAACTGCAATTAACAGTTCATGATGCGGGGGAAGCGCTTTCGTTTTTATGATCGCGTGGATCGGGATTTAACGATATTCAATATAGAATCAGGAGCATGTTAGTATATGGAAATACCGTTATTAAATGACATCGTCATCATATTCGGACTGTCCATCGCTGTACTCTTCATATTCCATCTGATCCAGGTACCAGCGATCGTTGGATTTCTCTTAACCGGGATACTGGCGGGACCCCACGGACTGGGGCTTATAAAAGCGGTCCATGAAGTCGAAGTTTTAGCTGAAATCGGGGTTGTACTTCTGCTCTTTGCGATCGGACTCGAGTTCTCATTAAAACGTATGTCACAGATCAAGAGATCGATCCTGCTTGGCGGCTCGCTTCAGGTATTGCTGACCATCTTGGCTGTTTTTTTCATAGCCATGCAGATCGGTCTCACATCTGACGAATCGATCTTCATGGGATTTCTTATAGCACTCAGCAGCACGGCAATCGTTCTCAAACTCATTCAGGAACGGGCTGAAATCGACAGCCCCCACGGGCAGGCGACCCTTGGCATCCTGCTCTTCCAGGATGTTATCATCGTTCCGATGATGCTGTTTACGCCCCTACTGGCTGGAGCAACCGG
>JAUWCK010000017.1 GCA_030609345.1 Methanosarcinales archaeon
GACTACAGGGTATTCGCGCCCACCCCTGACCAGGACGCCGAGATCGTTCGGCTGTCCGCCAGCATTTGGGGTAGAACGCTGTCCTGTCGAGGATCACGAACCTATCATCAATGACATCCTCGACAGTCGCTTCAAATTCCAACAGATAACAGTCCCTCAGATATAATGCATCCATTTCGCATCACTCCTCCGGAGCGACTTGCTCTCCAACCATCGCATCCATCAATTCGAGAAACTCATCCTTCGTGCCATCGGGTATGGTCGCGCCTGCTGCGATGTTGTGCCCGCCACCCATGCCGCCGACCTTTGCTGCGCAGGCTTCGAGCGCATCTGCAAGGTTAAGCCCCCTTTTTACAAGGTCCTGCGTGCCGCGTGCAGAGACCTTGGCGCCTCCGTCGCTGTCTGCGAATGCGAGCATCGGCATATCCCGCTTTCTGCGGTTTGTCAGACTCATGCCTGCAACGATGCCGACGATCGTGTCCTTGATCGAACTGCCTGCATCGAAGTACTGGATGTGATCCAGTTCGGTTATGCCCTGTTCCTTGACGAAGTTGAGCCCGTCCACAAGGTTCTTTCGATGCCCAGCAAGCAGATCTTTCGCTCTTGCAAGTTCCTTGTCACGATCGCCGAGACATACCGCAAGACCGATATCCGCGAAGCCGTATCTGCCTGTGGCGTTTAGCAGGGTTGCGTATTCGGACGCATCCCGCATCTCGGTGCCTTCCCGCTCCCGGGCAAGCGTATAGACCTCTGTGACCAGCCGCTGGATGTGGTACGACGACATCCGCTTCGAGATGCAGTACTGAACCAGCGATGAGACGAGCTTCTGCTGCTCTTCGCTATCGAGGTCGATCCACCGCTTCCATCGCTCGCCAGATGAGTTTATGCCGACGTTTTTTAAAAACACGATGCTTGCACCCTCGTTTCCTGTGAGACCCGGTAGATACGGATCAGAGGAATACTGGAGCAGTTTGAACATCTGGCGGGTCTGCTTCCCGAAGAGCGAAAGATCCCTCTTGTAACCGATGACGCCGTGATCCGCACCCTTCTTAAGGATCATCCTGTTGCATCCGACCAGTCTCCCGAATTTCCTTGCCTGCAGGTCCCCAACAGCGCCCACAATCGCAAGATCAGCGAGATCGCGGTTCTCGCCAAGCGACTGCGCAAGTATGTACGCACAGCCAGCGCCGCTGAGCTCGCTTGAGCCATCGATGCCGAAGAGATGCGGATTTAGATGATGGAGATGCTGGTGATCGACCTGACGGCGGTCGATCTGGTGATGGTCAACAACAACTATCTCGATATCAAGCGGCATCTCTGATAGCATTCCGCTCCCGAGATCCGTAAAGATCGTCGGGACGTTCGCATCAGCAACCTCTCCGAGAACCATTCTGTCCAGTTGCTTCACGCACCTGACATCATGCTCGATGCCGCATCGGTCGAGTGCACGGGACATGATCGCGGCAGCAGTCAAGCCATCGGCATCGAGGTGGGATACTACCTGCACCCGATCGTGCCTTCGGATTGCGGCAGCGCAACGCACAGCCCTCTCTTTCATCGATGGATAGTCGCTCATGTTACTCGTCCACCATCTCTCACTCCAGCATATCCCTGATCACCCTTCCGTAAGCAGGTCTTGCGATCAGAACGCCGATTAAAACGCCGATTATGGTGGTGATCGCGAATCCTTTCAGCGCGCCGAATCCCATCCAGAGTAGCGGCGACATCGCGATGATCGTTGTCGCTGCAGCAGCGAAGATGATCGCAAACGCCTTGGATATGCGAGATAGATACACCTTCAGGGACGGTATTTTTCCCTCATAAAGCACTTCATCGGTGATAATCACCAGATGGTCGATTCCAGTTCCGATAACAGCGATAATTCCGGCAATAGCTGGCAGATTGAGTTGCCATCCGATAAGCGTGGCGAACCCGAGGATCATGAAGACCTCGCTTACCGAGGTTGCGATCATCGGGATTAAGATGTTCTTCTGCCGGTATCTTAAGAATATGACGAGAGCGACGGTTAGCAGCGCAAACAGACCCGCGATCAGTGACTGCTCCTTGAACTGGGCACCGAGTGATGCCGGAACCTGTCCCGAACCGATCACAGTCACCTGCACAGGAAGCGCTCCTGCACTGAGATGCACCTGAAGTTGCCTCGCCTCAATCTCTCCTTCATCGCCAGAGCCGGTGTTCGCAACCAGACCGCGAGATGGCCAATCACCATCTTCGCCATATATTTCATACAGTCCTTTGAGATCGCCTGCCAGAGTAGGGTTGAGTGGTGCCGAGTACACCTCCCTATCATCGAGCAGCATGATCAGTTCATGCGCATCCGGGTCGTCAGCGGCACCGTATTTGACCGCTGCGACTCCGAATTCTCTTGCTCCTTTGCTATTCAGCGTGAAACCGACACCCCATGCCCCATCCTGCATCTTCGGTATGTTCACTGCGGTGATGCGGTCACCCCAGAGCGCATGCTCTGATGTGTTGTTCGTTGTCTGGACGCGGATCTCAAACTTTCCAGGCGTTGTAACGATATCCTGCGCTGTACTGAGATCGATTCCGGCAAGATCAACCAGAAGAATATTGGATCCGACAGGGGTGATCGGAATCTCCTTAAGACCCCAGATGTTTAATTTCTCGTTTAATACCTCCTTCGTCATCTCCTGGGTATTTTTCGTCACCTCCTCCTTAAATTCGGGCTTACCCTGTATGTCCTTCTTGATCGATCCGCCGACACCGGCGAGCAGATCTGATAATTCGCTCTCACTCACCATTGACCTGATCTCATACGTATCGCTGCCGAGATAGATCACCTCGCAAGTCAGACGCTTTGAGAGGTATGCCTGGATCACGTACGGCTTGTTTATGGTGAGTGTAACCTCGTTACCCCTTATGCGCCCATTTCCGTAACCAACCGCATTTATCGCATCCTCATCAGGTGGTTCTGCCGTCCTGAATGTGATCTCTGTATCCGAGCGGTCAACGATCTCGACCGCTCCAAACGCATCAGAAAACTCGTTCTTAATGATCTGCGCCAGATCAGCATCGACGCCTGCGATCACTCCATCCAGCTGGAGTCGCAGGTAGGTCCCACCATCGAGATCGAGCCCGTATTGCAGATTGGAGGTGAAACCTTCCTCAGAGTTATAACCCGGGTGAATCGCTAGAAGCGCGATTAGCATGGCGAGAACAAATACGATTATCCTGAAGTCCTTATGCAAGTTCATGCTCTCCGCCTCCTCGGCCTCTGTAGATGCCATTTCAGTATTCCGGTATTAAGCATCCATGTATTCATCAGATCGGCGAATAGACCGAATATGAGCACGATTGCGATGTTGCTTATGATGCTGATCTGTGGCAACGATGGTATGATGAGGTACGAGTACGTGGCGACAAGATACATGACTATGAGTGCGGCAAGCGTTGTGCCGGTCATCGTAAGTCCTGTTGTCATCGCATTCGTAACCTTGTCATCGAGATTGCCCCGCCGTTTGAGAAGCCGTGTCGTTAAAAGGATGTCGCTGTCCACAGAATATCCGATCAGCATCAGGAGGGCTGCGACTGTTCCGAGCGAGAGTTCGATGCCTGCGATAGCTATGAATGCGGCTGCGATCGCGATATCTGAGAATGCAGAGAGCACGACCGCAACAGAAGGCACGAATGTCCGGAATATCAGAAATACGATCACCGCCATCAAGCAGAACGATACCACGAGCGCCTTGAGTGCCTGCTTCTGCAATGATTCCCCATATAATGCGCCTGCCTGCTTGATCTCAGGAGCTGCGTACTCATAATCGATGTTGACCATCTTTGTCAGTGAATCTTGTTTATCCTTGCTCATCGGACCGAACTTGAGCATCCTGCGGCTGCCTGAATCCCGCACATCGATCACCGGATAATCCGCGAATGTCTGCCGCAGTGTATCATGCGAATCTGTGGTGGCAAGGGTGATGATCGTGCCGCCCTCAAACTCAAATCCGAGACGTATCGGTGAGCCTGTAGTCACATACATCCCGCCAAGAACGATCAATGCGATTGCAAGTGCTATCAGCGGTGGAATTACCAGTTGCACCGGTTTATGAGTTCTTATATATGAATCGAACCTTGATACGAAATCTGTTAACGCCTTCGGCGTCGACGCCTCTCCCTTTTCCGGTCGTAAGTGCGTTATCTGTTTCATTGTTTTATTGTTTCTCCTTTAATATTATTCGCGATCAGTTGCGCCACAGTGACTACGCTTACGCTTCTGTCGAGCGTATCGGTTGCTATGATCCCTTCCACGCCCGCGGCAAATATACGCAGCACGGCACTCTGGACAAGCACCGGATGGATACATGCCGCAAATACCCTCTTTACACCATTCTCCTTTAACAAAAGGGTTGTCTCCACGATCGTGCCCCCGGTTGAGATGATATCATCCAGTATGACAACGTCCCTTCCCGAAACATCCGGTTCCTTCGTCTTTATCGAGACCTCCTCCCCGCTTATGCGCGTCTTCTCCATGTAATCGAAGCCGACGCCGAGATTCTCAGATGTGGACCGTACGAGATCGATCGCACCCTCATCCGGCGCAATGATCATCGGATCGGTAAGTTTCATCGATGCAATGTACTCTCCGATCGCAGGCGCGGCATTGATGCTGGTCGCAGGCGCACCAAAATACGAGAGCACGCCTGGGTTGTGGATGTTTACTGTGAATATGTGGTCCGCTGTGATTGCGTGAGCAAGTGCCCGTGCACTCACAGACTCCCCGTCCTTGAACCGTTTGTCCTGCCTTGCATACCCGAAATACGGGATGACGACGTCGATCCGATCAGATGTGTCGCAGGCATCGATAAGTTGCAGAAGCGAGATGTAATCGGAATCGGTCGGTGTTGACTGCACGATCACGACATGATCGCAGGAATTGATGTCAGGTACACGGAGGTATCGCTCGCCATCAGGAAATGTTGAAAATTCGGTGTCTGCAAGGTGGCACCCCAGCGTACGCGCAACTCTCCCTGCCAGTACCTGGGACGAGGGTCCGGATACGATACTTATTGACGTTTTCATTCCATATTCAGTGGATTATTGATCTGGTGACATTAATACCTTTCGTTTGCGATGGGGTTGTCCTGCCTTGTGATGTTGGTGATGGGTTGATCAGATGGGTAGAGTTATAGCGAATCTACCACTCCTGTCGCCGCTTGCAGGATCATGAGCGCGTCGAGGGATGTTACGTGCCCATCGCCGCTGACATCGGCTGCATCGTCGTGTGCGCCGCTGGCTGCGATCTGGAGCGCGATCGCGGCGTCTGCGGCGGTAAGGATGCCGTCGCGGTTGAGGTCGCCGCGTACGCGGTTATCGACAGAGAACGCATCGATTGTCGCATAAGCACCTGCCATGCCGCCGTCATAAGGTCTGATTCTGAAGTACACGGTGGCGTTCGTGTGCGGTATGTCCGTTCCGCTTGCCCATACGAACGTATGATCCACGCCAGCAGGGGTGCTTGCCACATCAATCATGCCATCGCCACCTTCACCCATGCCCGCATCGAGATATGTGAGATTGTCGAGGCTGTACTGTGCTATTATCGTGCAATCATCACTTTCAGCATCTTTCAGATTGTATGATATGGTGACGTTTCCGCTCTGATCTCCGATTAGTGTGGTGATCGATATCTCGGGTGCGTGGTTGATTATGATGTGGGTTGGTTCAGTGGTATCGTCAACGGTGCCGTCATCGTCATAGTCGATGTCCATCGTGTAATTGACGTTTGCGGGATCAAGGTCAACAACGGCAGTTGCGTTCTCTGATGTGCCAAATGTGATATCTTCGTAGATATATTTGACAGTCATGTTTTCTGTCTGATGTTTCATGACGATGTTGAAATTGATTGATGCTTCTTCAATTGCTTTCTGAGATGTATTATCAGATGCGTCCGCAGGCAGCGATTTGACCCCGAATTTAAATTTGTCTGGTTTCTCATTATAGCATCTAACAACTTGCGGCAGCTCATCAAGCACTCCTGTATAATATGAATCGGGAATCTCACGCCTTATAGCGTCATCCGGAAGTATGCCTGTTATATTGGACCCACTGATCACATAAGCATAAATTTGAGTGTGATCGGGTAGATTAGAAGGTGCGGAATAGGTATATCTCTCGATACTCCAGAGGGTGTCTTCTGTCATTTCTGATTTATGGGTAGCTGTCCCTTCGTCAGTTATCTTGATCACCCGGTATCCATGATAATTGCAAGGATCCGGGTCTTTTGTAGCACTTCTTGTCTGAATAAACAAAGTTTTATGAGTTTCCGGTTCATTGTAAACAGTTTTTATATAATCCCAGTGTGTATGCCCGGTGAGAACCAGATCGGTATTATTATTGATACAGTAATCTATAAATCCACATCGATTGAATGCGATGCAAGCATCGTTGCCACCATATTCGGGTGGGCAATTGTTAGTAACCGGAGGTTCAGACGACCAAGTTGCTGACTCGTCATCGCTGTCACTTACTGCCGGATGATGCATGAAGATGATCTTGGGCATTTCAGAGTCCATTTCGGACAATCCGGTCAATTGAATCTCTTTTAGACCATCGCCTTCTGGTGAAGAGTCATAAAAATCGTCATAGCTAGCGAGAGTTGACACGTTGGATGATCTAAGAAAAGGAGGAAGTGATACGTTATAATCCGCCCCGGAATCCAGCCCGATAAAGCGGTACCCATGTTTATCAAAGTAATAATCTCTGTAGCCATCGTTAAGCAGTTTAACATCGCCTGGATTTTTTATAATTTCATCATAAGTCGTTAAACCAACATCATCACGCGGATCCCACCCACGTCGATCATGATTTCCCGGAGTATTGTATAAAGGAATATCAAGACTCTTCGAGATGCCCATATAGGCATTGAAGAAATCTTCCTTGTTGTACTCGACCAGATCCCCTGGACTTAAGATAAATTCCGGGTTATGCGTTTTTGTAGCCTGAAGAGTGTCTGTAAACCTTTCGATTGATAATAAGAACTCGCTATAATATGTGTCATCGAATGGCCAATATCCAATATGCACATCGGTTATATGCACGAAAGTAAACGGCTCGATACGATACACAGTAACCGTTTTCGTCGTGGTAAGCCCCGCGCCGTCCGTCGCGATGACTATGATCGCATTCTCGCCTTCCGAGAGCGTGACATTCGCGCTCCAGTCGAGCGTCCCGTTTGCAGGTTCGCTGTTCACCGTGACGGATTCGATGCCGGATGCGCCAGAGGCTGTGCCTGCGATGGTGATTGTGGACGTGTGGGTGGTGGTGTTTGGGGCGGGCGAGTTGATGGTGAGCGTGGGCGGGGCGGTGTCTGCGCCTGTTGCATCCGTGCGCAGGATCGCAAGACCATCAGAACTGTCTGCTACGTACGCATAGTCACCTGAGACAGCAACATCACGAACAATACCAGGCATAATCCTCTCCAATTCCACAGGTGAATTCGGGCTGCTTACATCAAGCACAACAAGATTCTGCCCCTGCCCGATATATGCATAATTGCCAGAAACTGCAACTGCACACGTTGCGCCGCCGAAACGCCCTTCAAACGTCACATTCATCTCATCAGCCGCGCCCACACCCACCGCCGCAAGCACCAGCCCGACCGCCAGCAGCAGGCGGGTCATGCCGCCTCCGAACGAGCGCCCGCGGCGGCAGGCGCGGCATCAGCCAGCGCGCCAGCAAGTATCATTCGCAGAACAGTACCGGATTCACTCATGAAAATATGCCTGATCACAACAATCATCTCCGGGATGTTACCCACTACAATCCCCACATCATATAAATGCCTTCCGTCATGCAATCCTGCTCGTGCCCGCACCAATCGCCGCTCCCACAGGTCTATTCGATCAGCAATGCCCTGAATCCAGCCTGTCGAAAATGGTCATCGGTGGTGAGTGCGTCGATGATCCCCCTATCCTGCATGACGACAAAAGAGATGCAATCGGTCATCCCACTCCTTATCCATACGAGAGGAATAGAGTTTCACCGCACGGTCAAACAATTCCGGACTGATCGATACCACCTCGATATCAGGATCACTCCGCAGGTCTTCAATGGCAGCTACAGAGGCGGATCGCCAGCGCAATCTGGAAAGCGTATTACCGATCTCGGTGAGTACAGCTTCGGTTATCACGAACCGACCCACAATCTCTGATGCGATGGCGCTGGCACGTTCATGATACTCATCAGATGTGTTTATCAATGCCAGAATGTAACCCGTGTCAATGAAAATAGCCATTTTTACCGCTTATCTGTTCCATAGAGATAGTGATCGTGCTGCATAGCGAGGTCAGATATACCCAAATCCATAGCCCGTTTTAGGATCTGTTTAAAAGCATGGTTGGGAATCTCTTTCTCTTCCGATGTTCCGATTGTGGCAACATGATGTGTATGAAAGTCTACATGCCCTCCGGACTGAAATGCATGGATGTCAGATGCCACGTTAAGTGTTTTTGTCATACGATTTACCTCTCTGTTGAAGCATAAAACGGTCTTATGCTCGTTCAAACATGAACATATATGAATGAATGGTCAGGCTTCTAATAAATTTTTCTGGTGAGCTACTTATCCACAGCCCCTGCGCCATCAATCGGCGTCTGAATCGGCGTGCCGGCACACACAATCACCGCCACGACCGCCGCAGCCACCAGCAGCAGGCGAGTCCTGCTACATCACTTGCCATAATCAAAGCTAACCAGGCACGAGGCTTCCGATTCCAGCCAGTCGACCGATCCGGGCTCATATCCATCGATCTCGATTCCGCGATCGATCGCATCAAGAATCCCCAGGATCGCGTCTGCGACCTCCTTCACAGTCTTGCCGGTCGTATCGATCTCATACACCTTATCGCACCAGTCCACTGCCTCGACAAGGATCACATCGATCGCCTCTGCAAGCGCGTTCTCAGAGATCTTTGCCCCGGAATACCCCCGCGCCATAAGCCGTCTCTCGAGTTCGTCGGGCGCGAGACGGAGCACGATCGCGGAATCGCTGACATGGTGCGAGAGATGCCCCTCGATGACAAGATGCCCCTCCGCGGCCCGTGCGATCCCGCAGACACGATCGTACACCGCGTCCATATCAGCGATCAGGGAGTCCCGCGCTTCATCGATTCCGAGATACAGCCCCTCGTCCCTGATCAGTTCATTCAGATCGAGCATGCCCCCTATAAGAGCAGATGCAGACGTCTTCCCGGTTCCGGGCGTGCCCGTAATCCCGATGATCATGGTCGCGACCGAATCTTTTGTACCAGGTCCCGGAGCGCATCCGCGACCTCGTAGCCGGACGCGGCCCAGTGCACGACCACACCATCGATGCCGTCAATCTCGACAAGCCCTGATCGCTCGGACTGGCAGCACCGTGCGATGAATGGCTTTGTGATCTGGTACAGGTCTGATGTCCGCGAGCAGATGTTAGTGAATTTGTAGTCGAGGCCAGGGAAACGCGCCTCAAGGATCATCTTTGAGATGTCACACCCGATCAGGGTGGCAGGCGCCGTTATCTCTTCGCTATCCAGGTATCTCCCGGAGAGACCTGACGTGAAGCAAGGAAAGACCGCATCCTCGCTTTCGAACTGCCGCATGTCCAGGATGTTCTCTGTGAATACGACACCGAGTTCGCCGAGCAGACAGTCGTTTAATTGCCCGACCATGTATGTGAGCCAGCCCGGAACAGGCGGGATCACATCGATCACATCGATCTCGAGGAGGTCGCCCGGATCGGGTCTGTGCACAAATGTGAGATGCTGGTCCACGCTTTTGAAGATGACTGTGTTTACCGCATCCGTGCAGCATCCGTGCGCTATCTTCACAAGTTCGGTGCGGTTGTGCATATTTACCAGTTTACCGTATTGTACGACCTCTTCTCCGGATGCGATCCGGGTCAGCGATGTTACGCTCCTGAATAACCCCTCTCCTTCGCTTGCCACACTGTAGACCGCGCAGCCGTCTGCCGCAAAGATGAGCAGGTACTCTGAGAGGAAGTACATCTCAGACTCCGCGGCCCGACTGGTCTTGCGGCGCAGGAGTTCGTCGTGCGCGTCGAAAAGCGTCTCATCGGTGCGGATCGCGCCCACGCATTTGTATTCGGCTGGGAAGATCATATCAGCATCCATCCTTGTTGTCTGGTTCTCACAGGTCAGATGAACAGATAACAGACTCTCTGGTCAATAAATCTTTGTGTTGGAGCCGTACATCCATACGCCTGCGGCGAGGTTATAATACTTCACACCGGCGCAGGTTGAGCTTTTCAGACTCGTTGATATTGAATTCGTGGGATTTGTCCATTCGTACAATTAGTGATAAAATCACGAATTCTGTTGTGTCAAATCGATCCAACACAAGCGGCAAAAGCCACCGGATTTAACCACAGAGGACACAGAGAGCACAGAGTTTTTAAATCAATCCTCTGTGTCACTCTGTGCTCTCTGTGGTTGTATTTCCTACTGATGTCATCTATTCAGTCGCGGTGTTATGCATCCAACTGACCATTCATAAAATCACGAATGCAGACGAATGACGCGAATTACACGAATCTCGAAACCACAACATTGATAGGAGATCACGCCATCACTGGTTTGATGAGCAAAAAAAAGATTGCAAGACAAACTGCGGAAGAGAACGAATCCGCTGAAGCTGTCACACCGCCAATCGACCGACGCAAGCGGCACGTCGATGGCATCAAGAAGACCATTGTATCATCTATTCTCGGCATAGCATCCGGCGCAGTATGCTATCAATTCCTGACACCACAATCGAGTAATTTCTCATATCTGATACTGCTGCTGGCATTCTACATCCAGAAGCCCATTTATATATATATGGGAATGGATGCGAACCAGTTTACATGGAAGGACTGGTTCTATATAGCGTTCATGACCATGATCCTCTGGTTCGTATCGTGGACATTGCTCTTGACCCCATGCCAGTAGAATGAATAGAAGAACCTTTGCCATTCTGCTGGTTCTTGTAGTCGCAGCATCCGGGTGCATAAACACCCAGCCCATCAAGGATACAAGGGTTTCGATGAACACCGATGTGACCATCACGGTGATGCATCCTGATGTATCCGAAGCGGACCGTGCCATCGGTTGCGCGTTTTCGGAGGTCTACAGAATCGAGCATCTGATGAGTTGTACCGAAGAAGGAAGCGAGGTTACACGACTGAATAACAACGGATCGCTCCCGAATGCATCTTCTGATTTTCGGTATGTCGTTACTAAATCGGTCGAATATTCTGAATTAACAGGCGGATCGTTCGACATCACTGTTTTACCTGTCATAAATCTATGGAAAGAGAGAATGCGTGCCGGATCTCCCCCGACGAGTGATGAGATTAACGAGACGCTGGAACTGGTGAACTACAAGAATATATCGATCGGAAACGGCAGCATATCGTTTAACCAGAAATCGATGGGGATCACTCTTGGCGGCATTGCAAAGGGGTATGCGATCGATCGGGCGATCAAGGTGCTGAAAGAGCACCATATAGAACATGCGCTCGTGAATGCCGGCGGCGATATCCGGGCGATGGGTTCCAAGACGGAAGATGAGCCGTGGAAGGTCGCTCTCCGTAATCCTAAGAACAGAACCGAGCATATAACCGTCTTAAACC
>JAUWCK010000061.1 GCA_030609345.1 Methanosarcinales archaeon
ATAAGCGTTACCTACATGCAGAAGAGTAATATAGGTTTCACAGATGTATATAATTATTGTAAAGATAATAATATGAAGGAGCTTGCGGAGAAATGCCCGCTCCATGAAGTATTAAACGATATGATCATCAAGCATCTGCCAGACCCGCTCGTAGCCCAGAAGCGGCGGGTTCCTGTGATCTGGCACGGCGATGCGGATTCCGAGATCGGGGAGCAGATGGCTTCGTGTGATCCGGATGGCGATACCGCGCTAATGGTCACGAAGATCACGAGAGATCCTCATGCCGGCGAGATTGCGACGGGCAGGCTCTTCAGCGGAACGATCGTCCGCGGTCAGGAACTATACATATCAGGCGCATCAGGCACCGACCGGATCCAGCAGGTCGGGGTCTTCATGGGACCGGATCGGGTTGAGGTCGAGAGGATCCCGGCAGGGAATATTGTGGCAGTAACCGGGCTTAAGAATGCGATCGTCGGGAGCACTGCAACGACGCTTTCAGAGATGTATCCGTTCGAGACGATCACACACGCAAGCGAGCCAGTGGTCACGGTTGCAGTCGAGGCAAAGCACATGCGAGACCTTCCGAAACTGGTCGAGGTTTTAAGGCAGGTCTCAAAGGAGGATCCGACGCTGCAGGTCAAGATCGACGAGGAGACCGGCGAACACCTGCTCGCAGGGATGGGCGAACTGCATCTCGAGGTCGTAGCCCACCGGATCGAGCGGGACAAGGGCGTCGAGATCACCACGTCCGAGCCGATCGTGGCGTACCGTGAGACCGTGAGGGGTAGTGCAGGACCGGTCGAAGGGAAGTCACCGAACAGGCATAACAGATTCTACATCGAGGTTTCGCCTCTCGAACCGGAGGTTGTCGATCTGATCAAATCCGGCGAGATCAGCATGAGGATGGACAAGATTGAGCGGCGGGATAAGCTGATGGAGATCGGCATGGACAAGGATGAGGCAAAGAGTTTCACTGCGATCTCGGAATCAAACGTCCTTCTCGATATGACCAAGGGTGTCCAGTACCTCCGCGAGACGATGGAACTGATCATCGAGGGGTTCGAGGAGGCGACCACTGCAGGACCGATGTCGAGAGAGCCATGTCAGGGTGTCAAGCTGCGACTGGTCGATGTCAAGCTCCATGAGGATGCCGTGCACCGCGGTCCTGCTCAGGTGATCCCGGCAGTCAGGCAGGCGATTCAGGCAGGGATCCTGATGGCAGATGTGACGCTGCTCGAACCGTTCCAGAAGGTCTTTATCCAGGTGCCGCAGGACCACATGGGCGGCGCGATATCAGAGATCCAGGGGCGGAGAGGCGCGATACTGAACATGACGCAGGAAGGCGATGTCACAGACATCGAAGCGAAGACGCCGGTTGCAGAGTTATTCGGGTTTGCAGGCGATCTCAGGTCTGCAACCGAAGGGAGAGCGCTCTGGAGCACCGAGTTTGCGGGTTTTGAGTCGCTTCCAAAGAACCTGCTTCCTGAGATCGTTTCACAGATCAGGACGCGAAAGGGCTTGAAGCCAGGGATACCAAAGCCGAGCGACTTTGTGAGCGAGTAGAGAGCGAGGTATCATTATACCTGCACGCCGGGTGTCTGAATCGGCATGACCGAGGAAGGCATCCGGTAGTGTCCCAGCTATGTGGTTGGTGCGGTATAGGTCGGATCGATCTCATCCGGGTTCGATGCGATCATCGCGATCATGTCCTGCGGGATTGCGCGCTCCGTCACGCGATCGCGGTCACTGGCGGGCATCACGGCACGAATGAGATCGCGACAAGGCTTTCTGTGCTGGGTGCTGATCCGGTGATCACGAATGCGAGCGAGGTCGTGAAGTGAGAGGGGCGGCGGTTTGGACAGAGAAGTTCAAAGGCGATAGGAATATATATTTATGCGTAGGGATATACGAGGGGTGAGCTAAAGACTCTCTTCAGGAAATGAGTATGGATAAAGAACTAATACAGTTACTTGGAAGCTGTGGGGTTATCGAAAAACTTCTTGCAGTTTTGGCATTTTTGTCGGCTGGAGTTCTTGGAGTGTACAATTCTTTTTCCAAAACTAATAGAGAATTTATAACCAAGTTCTCAGGCGCTCTCCTTGTCAGCGCTCTTGCACTATTAGCCAGCCATGTTGCCGTTTATGCCTTGTCGATATTCATAGTTGCAACAATAATCACACGTTTAGATTTTCTTGAGAATATAGCAGCAATTTTTTGGGGGCGACGCGAGTTTTGGGAATACCGAACTCAGATGACTAAAGCGACAAAAGCAGAACTTAGAGATAAACTCCAACGAGAGGTTCAACAAGAGGTTGAACCGGGCACACCAAGTAAAGAAGTTCGTAACACTCAGATCCAAGCTGGTGAATTCGAAAGACTATCGATTGATAAAATCGGTAGCGAAGACGGTATCTTTGAAAAAAACCGTGTTCGGTCAGGGGTTTGTATTATGGTTGAAGGATTAAATTATCTTTTAGATGCTGTTGCAGTTGTCTCGAAAGGCGCTATCTGCTTTTATGTCATAGAAATTAAGTTTGTCCGTTCAAGTCATACTATACCTACGGGGGCAAGACAGATTCAAAAGTATATGCATGCGTATGAGGCATTTGTTGAAGATCATGAGCCAGCTATACCAGTGCGAGGAATCTTAATTATTCCTTCCAACATTGAATCTGAAAATTTTATTGGAGATCGGATTGGTGTACTTAAATTCGATGTACAGACGCGAAAGTTCACCAACAAGAACATAATTTCAGAATGGATTTATGGAAAGGAAAAAAAGGATTGGAATGATTTATAACATGCCATCTGCCGCGACTCTTCGCTACCACTCACAAACCATGACACTCGTTGTATGAAATCGGACTTTAGGATGATTAGGGGAATTAATTATGAAAAAACAATTTCCTCCAAATAAATTGAAAGAGCTTGATATCAAAAGTGCGAGTAATTTTATGTCACTAATCAAAGATTCAAGAGAAAGTAAATATACGCTGGTTCTTGGTGCAGGTGTTTCAGCTTCAGCGGGGATACCTCAATGGAAAGAATTATTAAGAAAGATGTGTTCATGCTTTTTTTCTCACTGGGAACCAGTAGATAATCCGCCCAAAAATTTATCGATAGCATTAGTAGATGATTTTTTGTGGGATGACGAATCTGTTGAGTTTGCTAATAAGTTTTCAGAAGATGATCTACTACTTGTTGCACAACAAATAAAAAATTGTATTCGTGATCTTGATTGGATATACTTATTAAGACATTGCCTTTATGATGAAATTCAAAATACTCCACAGACATCTAAATTAATAGAAAGTATAGCCGAATTATGCGTTAATAATACAGATAAAATTAAAGCCATAATTAATTATAATTATGATGATCTATTCGAATTGACCTTAAAGACTAAAGGAGTAAGATACAATCATGTATGGTCTGATAAAAAGTATAATAATAAAATTGACTCCATTCCAATATATCATCCACATGGTATTCTTCCTATTATAGGGGGTATAAAATCAAATATCATAATCGCAGAAGATGATTATCACAAAGAAACGATGGAACCGTATTCTAAGTCAAATCTGGTACAAATCCATTGTTTATGTAACTCAACTTGTGTATTTTTTGGAACATCGATGAGAGATCCAAATCTTAGAAGGCTTCTAAGAATAAGCTCTTCAATATCACCGAATAAACATTATGTCTTTTTAATACAATCAAACAATAAAGACAAATATTATATTATGTACGACTCGTTATTTGATAATGATCTAATAAAATTAGGCGTGAAAACCATAAGATATGAAAAACAATTGGATTTAAATGATATTTATTCAAAATTTCCAGAATTAATTAATATTTTAGATAAAAGTTTAACGAACAAAGGATTTGTCTGGGAATAAATGAATCATCGTTAGCATAGTAGTTCAACTTCGCACAACATGGTGTTTGCAGGCATGTTCCATTCAGCCGCTTCACATAAATGTGCGATTTGCTATACCTCCGATAATCCCATATCCCCCCGCCTCCGCACCAAACAACAGCACAACCGCGGCAGGATATTATGCGATCGCGGTTTCTGGCGGGCATCGCGGCTTTCGGTGCTGGGCGCGGATCTTGTAATCACGAATGCAAGCGAGGTTGTGAAGTGAACGACGAAACTTCCGAAAACCCTGGCGGTCACTCCTTCTCAGCCACCAGAATCACCGTAGAATACGTAAAAAGAAGCCGCCCCTCACCATCAAAGCGAACCCTGAGACCAATTTTATCCCCCTCGACCGAATCAGCCATCATACGCCTGACCTCCTTAGCGATCTCCTCACCGGGATCTGCGATCTTTATCCACTCATCGAAATAGAAGTCGGCGTCCCAGTTTCTCGCATGAATGATCTTGAGCCCCGCATCCTTAAGCGTCCCTACCAGTTCCGGCTGCGAATAGAGGCGGACATGTGACGGATCACGGAGTTGCTCGATTCTGTTGTGGTATTCGCTCTTTGTAGCGTCTTCAGAAGAGAGCCCGTCCACGAGCACGATCTTCCCGCCGGTTTTGCAGACACGAGCCATCTCTGATACCGCCTTTCCGGGATCTGTGAAATGGTGGAACGCGAACCTGCATGACACGATATCAAACGACCCGTCCTCAAATCCGAGCGATTCCACATCCATTACCCTGAAATCGAGATTGCGAATCCCACGCTCTTCCTGTATGCTCTCAGCGACCAGAAGCATATCCCGGGTCATGTCGCAGCCAGTGACGTTGGCTCCGGAAACCCGTTTTGCGAACTCAAACGCGAGAAATCCGTTCCCTGTCGCCACATCCAGCACCTTATCGGACCCCCCAGGCGCGGTCATGTCAACGATCAGATTCAGGTGCTCCTTATCCGAGAGGATGCTGCTCTTCGAGTACGCGCCTGACCGCCTGCCGAACCGATCCTTTGCCGACTGTTTCTTGCGGTGCGCGACGAGACCGCCGTCCATCAGGATCTCGAGCAGGAAATCCGGCATCTTCGTACCAATGTACTCGCGACCGCCCGCGGTTACCGTACCGTCTTCGATATCGATCTCAACCACATCCCCTTCGTTGCAGGGAACCACCGTTCCGGTCTCGATGATCGGAAGCCCGATGTTTATGGCATTTCGAAAGAAGATGCGCGCAAAGGATGCCGCAACAACGCACCCCACCCCTGCATGTTTGATCGCGAGCACTGCTTGCTCTCTCGATGAGCCGCATCCAAAATTCATGCCGGCGACGATGATATCACCGCGCCCAACATTCCCTGCAAATCCGGGATCGATACCTTCGAGCACGTGATCGGCAAATACCTGCATATCGGTGGTGCGCAGGTATTTGCCGGGGATTATCGCATCGGTATCGATGTCATCCCCAAATATCCATGCCTTTCCCTTTATCTTCACTTCAGAACTACCAGTGGATGATGTCCCTTCTTAGCTGGCTTCTCTTTGTGTGGCGCTCTTATGATCTCGGTGTACTTGTCCATCTCTTCCTTGCCGCTTACGAAGATTGCATTGAAGTACTTCATGGTTCTCGGATCCATTCCAAGCAATCCGAAGTGCAGCGCGAGTTCGACTATGAACCAGTACATCGCCCACAGGTGAACCGTGCGCACGAATCCGATCGCGGACATGTTGAACCATGGAGAGATGTATCCGATGTAAGAGAGGATCACAGGTTCAATATACGTATGCCAGAACGCATACTCAGGAGCGTACATGATCACTCCGGTTGCCACGATCAGGAATATAGCGATGTTCTCTGGTATTACCAGCAGTTTGATTGCCGGGTGCAGCTTGTTTTTGTAGTGTCCGGTCTCTTGATCGACGGAGACGTATCGTGGATACTCTGCCTTACCAAAGAGACTGAGAATCATATTCTTCAGCTGGATCGCATCAGGTATGAAGAAGATCTCCGAAAGGAGATGCCCGCTCGTAAGCAGGTTGTAGAGGGTGAATATCCAGACTGCTATGATGAATATGAGCGCGGCGAACATGTGGAACAAGCGCACATTCTCATACGGGATGAGATGCCATGCATCCATCGTACACATATTGAACTGCTTTGCCATGTACCAGCCGGTGATTATAAGGGTCACACATGAAAATAGGTGGAACGCATGCGCACGCATGCTTTTTGGGTCATATCGTTCGGTTATCAAACCATTGCTCTGTGACATGTAATGCCTCCTCTGCCGCATCATGCGGCGGCATTCGATATACGAACCGATCGCTTTTAAATGTTACGGTTCGATCGAGCCCCCGGAAATTGCCAGCGCATCGACAAAAGCAAAAAAACGTACGGTGGATGGACTTAAATATAATTGTGGTTTGTTTGGTTTGGTACTATCATTGCTGATGTAGAATGTATGAAAGAATGAAATGGAAATATCCCACCATCGGGATAATTATCAGATGACTGATTTTCCCGGAGATCTGATAGGATTCTTGAGGTACAGTGCGGATTATGATTTAGTGGAGGGCTCCACCAACCCCACAAACTATATATGTGATTAATATCAATCTTATTTAGGCATCTACTATATAAAAGGGGGATGCAAAACGCATATAATGTCATGAGGGGACGGAAATGCAAACAATTGTAAACAACGCACTAGGGTATACTGAGAAGGAAGACCTGTATCGGCAATCCAACAAAGAGATAGAGGAGTTCGCTAATGCAGAGCTACTTGGAACGCCACGCATACTGATCGTCGGTTGCGGTGGCGCAGGGAATAACACATCGACCAGAATGTATGACATC
>JAUWCK010000075.1 GCA_030609345.1 Methanosarcinales archaeon
GACATAGATGGCGCTGCGATCGACCGGGCAGAGTTTCAGACCCTCGATGCAGTTCTCCTCCTGCTCAAGAGCGAACGATCTGGACAGTCCCAACATGCCTGCAAACATAAACGTAATCCAGAGCATACCCGGAGCCAGTTCGGTGATCCGGTCGTGACTGCCACGCAAATCCGAAAATGAAAAACTGAAGATCAATATGATAAGGAACGCAAACATGAGCATCGAGTTTAGCATCTGCTTGGTTCTGAACTCGGCTGTAAGGTCTTTTTTTGCGATTGCGATGCATCGCTCCATATCGCTTACTTGGCGCGGTGGTACATAAACATGATTGCACCAGCATCTGATGCGTGGCAGGCATATCGGCGAGCATGGTTCGGACAAAGTTCGCTGGCACCGCACCACCCATAATCCCAAGGATTGCAAGATGCCAGATTCTCCTGATAATGATGAGACAAATAACGAATCCAATGAATAGGACTTGTTGCTAAATAAATTCAGGATTCGCCATCTATCAACCCTTCCAAATTCTCACCTCTCGCCTCATCAGGGAGAACCATAGCATATTCGTTACGAATGATCCGGCGATCATCGAAATGATGATTATTCCATACACATCCCAGCCTGACGCAGAGAGTACGATTACTATGAGGATAAGTACAAGCTCGCAAAGTCCGATAAGACCTGCAATCCGTGATAAAGATGTGCGGTGTTCCATCGTCTGTTCATAGCAGAGTGCCCTCATGTTGTCAACGACGATCTGAAACGCCTTTGCCTTTGGGATATTCTTTTTCATTCTCCACCTATAACTCCTTTTCAACGCATCTCACGGCTCAATGCGTGCCTATCGTTTCCTCCGACATCTTCGCCTGATACCCTGATGCGCTCCTCTTTCGTATTCTTTTTCACAGGGCACATTTCAATGCTCATGGGCGTCCTCAGATGTCGCGGAGATTTCTTTATATTTTCCATCGTCTCAACTCCACAAGAAGGTTGTTCATATCTCTCACCAGTTCTTCCGCGGTTACATCCTCTAACTCATCCAGTATACCGCATTCGTCCTCGACACTTAAATCGTCGTCATGCTTTAGCTTATCAAGCAGATCGTCTTTGATTTCAGGTATCGCTTCTTCATCTGCAGCGAAACCGCCTTCTATAGACTCTTCTTCTTCATCTCTATCTTCGCTTGTTTGCACCAACTCTGTATCACATTCTGACTCTTCTTCGATCTCCGTCTCGTCGGATACTATATCGTCGATCTCCGTCTCGTCGGATAATATAGCTTCAATCTCCAGCTCAATGCCCATCTCATCTTCCCCTTTTATCTTCCGAATCAGTCTTTCAATTATCTCACCTATATTCATATCATCACCTCTTACACGTTAATCGCGAACATCGTGGATACAAGACCCGGTACGACCAGCATAACCAGACCCGATACAGCAGTCAGTATCGATCCATAGAAGAATATCTTACACTTTGCACCGCCATCTGCCACCATCACTGCAAAGGTGTTTGAAATCACCATTATGAAGATTGTAGTTACCGTAAACTGGTACAGGAAGGTAAGCTCAGCAGAACCTGTACCTCCGAAACTGCCCGCAAGCCCGGTCATACCACCCATACCACCCATACCACCCATAGCACCATCCGCTAAGCCCGATGATTCAAACATCGTTGCAAGCGCAACATTAAATGCGACTATGATCTCGATGATGAATATGAGGAGGGCTGACATTGCGGCGTGGAGCAGTATAACCAACCCTGCAAAGTTGGCACTGACAGGTTTTCGCTTCATTCTTAAAAGAACGATTGCAAGGCTTGATGAAGAGACGATCTTTCCGATCTCTGCAGGATCTCCACCAAGATTTATAGCATCATTAAATATCCTTGTGCATCGGTTCATCAGCTCAGATCCACTGTCCCTGATGAACCTCTCCCAGCAGAGACTCGGGCTGAGTTCGATCGATAGACTTTTATGTAACGTATTGACCAGTGGTTCAAGGGATCCGACTGTTTCGCGGTCCAGGTGATTCATCGCAATATTCTGGTTGATGCCCATCGTTCCTGCAAGTGAACCAAGCGTCTTTGCAAACGCAGTGAAGTTAAAATCCCTGCCGGTTATCTTGCCATCATCAATCACCGCCATAACCCCGATCGGAGCTACGAATGCTGCGGCAGCGATCATGATATACCCGAGATGTATCTTTAACAGAATCAAACCCAGTGTCACTATGAATCCGGCTGGAAGTAATGCCCTGCAGAGTAGTTTTATGATCTCCTGTTCTTTCGATCCGGTCTCAAGCGAATGTGTTCTCAACTCGGATGGAGCTGCATCGCGTATGGTAAATACCCCTATCCCACAGATGACGATCGTCACCATAGCGATCACAAACGCAGTCTGATGTATATCTCCGATTGGATATAACATTGTTGATAGTAGTATAACCATTACAATGAGCGTTGTTGAGATGAGGAGCGCGGTATACCCATCCGTCCATTTTTTCAATGCCTCAATGCTTCGTTCATAATTATTAGAGTATATACTTTCCATCGTGCTCAGCTCATTCTTCAGAAAATCCTTTTCAGGCTCCCCTGATGACATGGCACTTGCCAGTCTCCCGAAAAAGTCCTTCAAGATCGCAAACTTTGCCTTTTTTGAGATGAATTTGCACGCCTTTGAATATGCATAGCTCCACTTTGCAGCAAGCGTATATACTCGCTTGAAATATATCGACAGCGAATAGTTCTGCTCGGATGCATGTTTGAACAGCCCATTCCTATCGATATCTGCTGTGGCAATCGATGCCATATACGTAAGCAGGAAGAGCAGCTCATCCGCAACCCTCTTCTCCTCACTCACACGATCCCCGCCTCTTCCGCACTCGCCATCATCGCGAATAACTCATAGAATCCGAGTACCTCTGCATCATGTATCTTCTTTAAGACCTTCTCTCTTCGATCAAGCTCTTTATATATCTTTCTCCGTTCATTCTTCGGTAAGCCGCGCTTTGGAGCGATCTTGTTCTCAAGCAGGTACGAGTTGTTCTCTCCTGTAAATTTGAAGGCATCCGTTGAAGGATCCCACTGAAACGTCTCGACGAAAGAGAATGACTGTGAGGATGGATCATATCCTATAATCTCGTTGATGCTTGTGATGCGCCTCGACTTCCCTTTACCCGGGACATTCACAGAATTCTGGATGACAACAAGGTTTAAGTTGTCTATGTAGGTCTTCGGAACATTTATAGGGTCTCCGGTCAGCCGCTGGATCAGTTTCTCAACGGATGCTGCGTGAAACGTAGCCATTGCAGGATGTCCTGTCTGCATCGCCTGAAAAGCGATGTTGCCCTCAGCGCCTCTGATCTCGCCGATTATTATCTCATCCGGACGCTGCCTCAAGGCAGCCTTCAGCAGATCGAACATTGTCACGTCCGAGTGTCCCCCATCTCCCGATCCTCTTGTGACTTCTCTTAACCAGTTCTTATGAGGTACCTGTAATTCAGGCGTATCTTCTATCGATATAATTTTTGCACCTGCCTGTATACACGTTGTCATTGCATTAAGCGTCGTCGTCTTTCCTGATGCGGTCTCACCAACAATGAAACAGTTCATTCCATCACCTAACAACATCCAGATATACGCAGCCATCTTATAGTCGAGCGTATGGAAGTCGATGAGGTTTAAGATGCTGAGCGGCGTCTCTGAAAACTTCCTTATCGTGAAATTGCTGCCTCGTTTCGATACATCCTCTCCGAACACGATATTTATCCTCGATCCGTCAGGGAGGGCGGCATCAACGATCGGATCCCGGTATGTTATCGGCTTTCCAATCTTCTCGGACATCCGCACAACATAAGAATCGAGTTCCGCTATACCACCAAACGTTATCGTCGTCTTTAATCCGGAAAAGATCTTGTGCTCCACAAATATCTGCCCCACACCACTGCAACTGATATCCTCGATATACGGATCCATCAGGAGTGGCTGGAGTGGTCCCATCCCGATCTTATCCTTGAATATGTAGTATTTGATCTTCTGAAATTCGTCAGGGGTTACATGCACCTTCTTATTTTTGGTGGTCCTGACAAATCCGCGGATGCGATCAAATATCCTCTTCCTGATCCCTCCTTCTGCCCCCCCATCCCCATCGTCTTCTATGATGCATACATCATCGAGACCCTCTTCCAGTAAGGCTTTCTTAGAATCTATATCATCTGTTGTAACCTCCAGAACGTCTACAATATCGACAAGTGCTTCTTCCACCTCTATAAGCAGTTCATCGACACTCGCGAACAGGGTTGGTTCGATAGGGATATAGTAGTTCCTCACATCCTTTTTATCCGGATAAATATGGATGGATATCCCATCCCCGGCAGGATATATGATATTCGGCTTCGTTATCTTCTTCAGATCTCTCGAAAGCTCGGGGTAGAACTTTGGTACCCCTATATCATCGAGTGGAAGCATGTGGATGTAATCAAGTACATGACGGTTCTCCTCTGCACCGATGAACTTCTTTGCATCCGGAGGTAACATACGATAGAGCCCACACTGCATCATATCGGCTCCATGCGCCTCGGGAACGTTCGGTTCAAAGGGTAGAGACTCCATCTTAATCACCTTATTATGCCTTTGCCTTCGAGATCGGGATGATCCTCATACCAAAGCCAGGATCAACGTCGAAGCTGACGATGTTTCCTGTGCTCTTCTGTGCACCACGTATCTTTGCAACCACCAGCGACTTTATCATCTGATCGCCAGCTTCTTCTACCCTCAGGTGCAGGTGTGCGTCACAGATCGATCTGATCCTGATCAGAAGATTCTCAGGGAATGCATAGCCATGTGCCGTCAGTAGAATCGTCTTTCCAAGATCGCACAACTGTTTACACCCTGTGAAGAAATTCAGGAGGTCGTTATCATTCGAATGAAAGACAAAGACCGTGAACGAATCGACGATGATGACCTCATTCTTGCACTGCGCCATGGATTTCAGCATGAACTCGAGCAGATTGCCACTCACATCTCCATCCCAGTCAACACCCTGCACATGGACCGGAAATATATTCAAACGTCCTGTGATGAAATAATCGTCTACATCGAGTGATAGACTTGTCATCTGCTTAAGCAAGCTCTTGACAGTGTTTTCAGTCGTGAATATGGAGATGCGCCGCCCCTGATTCAAGCCCCCCCACATAATCTGCTGTACAATGACCGACTTGCCACTGTCGTTTTCCCCTTCGAAGAGGGCTAGCGAATTCAGTGGGATTCCGCCACCCATCTTCTGATCGATCTCATAATTTCCTGATGATAGGACGTCCGCAAGAAGGTCTTCTTCTTTATTGTCAAATTCTTCTTCAGCCATGTTGATCACCCACTAAAGTATTTTGATGTACTCACTCCGTTCGGAGTCGTTATCTGAAGCCAGTTTATGTATTCATATTTCATCGGATCGCTATCATCCACCTCGATCCGGATCGTCATCTCCTCATCAGGATCGAATATATCAGGATTGATCAGATCCGGTGATATCCCGGTTACCGCCCATTCATCATCATCCGGCGTCCCATTCGTGTATGGTAGCCAGACGACCCGCATATCGCCATTGACCGAATGGTAATGCACGATCAGATCCATCTGCGAATATTCCCTGATCCGTTCATGACCCGTGTTACGAAGCGTTACGTCGATACGGGTTTTATTCGCAGTGATGTTACTGATCTCTATCTCAGTCTTCAACTGCTCATTCTTTGCATCCTGCACTTCCTTCATCGAGCTTGTTAGTGTATTGGTCATATATAACCCCCCTGTTATGGCGACATTGGCTGCTATCAGGATTGCTGCAACCGCTACTATCGCCGCAATGATTGATCCAGCCCCCATTTCCCTCACACCGTGAAATAATCCTCATCCGAGATACCATTGTACATTATGAACTTGACGAAATACTCAGTCCCGG
>JAUWCK010000023.1 GCA_030609345.1 Methanosarcinales archaeon
GATCGACGGCATCTCAGGCGCAACGATATCATCCGGATATGTCACCGACGGAGTCGCTTTAATAATTGGAAAGATGCAACAGGAGGTTTCATAAATGGCAAAGAAATCCTTTGTAGGAGAGATAATTCGAGGTATCATCAAAGATAACCCTGTATTCGTGCTTGTGCTCGGTCTCTGTCCGGTACTTGCTGTGTCCACGTCGTTTGCAAACGCGCTCGGCATGGCGATGGCGTTCACCTTTGTGATGCTCGGCTCAAACATCTTCGTCTCTCTTCTGCGAAAGCAGATCCCACCAGGCGTCAGAATCCCGATATTCATCCTGATCATCTGTACCTTCGTTACGATGATTGATATGATGCTTGAGGCATTTCTGCCGCCGATGTACGAGGCGCTCGGAATCTTTGTTCCGCTTATTGTTGTAAACTGCATCGTGATCGGAAGGGCTGAAGCGTATGCGAACCGAAACCCGGTTCTTCCATCGATAGCGGATGGGATCGGCATATCGATCGGTTTTGCGGCGGCACTGATATTGATTGGTAGTATCAGGGAGATTCTTGGAACCGGTGAGTTGAATCTTGTGATGCTGGGCGTGCAGGACGGTGTTCCCGGATTCTACCCAATCCTCGCCGAGCCCCTGTCATTCCCGATTGTGCCGGCAATCGTGATGGTCACGCCGCCAGGCGCGTTTCTCACGATCGCTGCACTGATGCTCCTGTTCAAGATCATGAGCGATCGTAAACGGATGAAACAACTCAGAAAGGAGGGTTACGAGATATGATCGAAACGCCCGGACTTATGCCGACCGAGCCTCTCTTCCCGATCTTTGTGAATGCGATGTTCACAAAGAACTTCCTCTTGATCATGTTTCTCGGACTCTGTTCGTATGTTGGTCTGACCACCAACTCAGATACATCTAAAGGCATGTCGATGGCAGTCACCTTCGTTATGACGATGTCGGCAATCCTCACATGGCCCATCTATCATTATCTCTTGAGCCCTGCAAGTATTCTGGGGAAGGATCTGACATTCCTGCGGACGATCTGTTTCATCCTCATCATCGCTTCGTTTGTACAGCTTGTCGAGTTTATCATACGTAGGTTCAGCCCGCCGCTCTACAAGTCGCTCGGGATATATCTCCCGCTGATCGCAACGAACTGCGCGGTTCTTGGTGTGGTGCTGATGAACATACAGGAGGGCTACACTTATGGGGCAAGCATCATTTACGCGTTCGCGGCAGGTCTTGGCTACTCATGGGTGATGCTTGCAACAGCGGCTGTGCGAGAGAAGCTGATCATGCGTAATGTTGACCTCTTCAGCGGCTTCATCGGAGCATTCTTTGCAGCGACGATGGTCGCACTAATTGTTGTCAGTTACTTTTCGGTGGTGAAACTATGACCGTTGATCTTATGAGTTTGATGCCGCCTGCAATCGCTGTGCTTGGCGCACTCGGACTTGCGATGGCAGGGATGCTCGTATGGGCGTCAAAGGCGTTCTATGTTGAGTCTGATCCGCTTGTTGATGCACTGATGGAACTGATGCCCGGTGCGAACTGCGGAGCCTGCGGATACCCGGGATGCGCTGATTTTGCAGAGCATGTTGTGGCAGGGGATGTGACACCTGATGGTTGCACCTCGTGTGATGCAGAGACGTTCGAGATGATCGGAGAGCTGCTTGGAATGGATATCAGCGCGGGAGAGCCCATGTATCCAATCACGCTCTGCCAGGGTGGCACGAACTGCAAGGACCGATATGATTACATCGGTGCAGACACATGCAGAGCCGCAATCCTGCTCGCAGGCACAAGGAAAGCCTGCTCGTACGGATGCATCGGTCTTGGTGACTGCGTGCGAGCATGCATGTTCGATGCGATCGAGATTGCGGATAACGGACTTCCAAAGATCAAGAAGTACAACTGCAAGGGCTGCGGCGCGTGCGTGACTGCATGTCCGCAACAGGTGCTGGCGATTGCAAAGGAGCACGGTCCGGTGTATGTGGTCTGCGCATCACACGACAAGGGCAAGTATGTCAAAGAGGTCTGCGAGTTCGGATGCATCGGATGCGGGATATGCAAGAAGAACTGTCCAGAGGGCGCAATCAAACTCTACAAGGCTCTTGACGTGATCGATCAGGAGAAGTGCACCCAGTGCGGGACGTGCATCGATGTGTGCCCGAGAAACGCGATCGTGAAGCTGTGAGTTTGAGTTGCGATCGATCCCGGGCATACTCAAACTCGGGTGATCGCTTTTTTAGCTCCTATCGGAGTTATCAGAGCGTGCGATCCCTTTTCGATGTGATATGATTCCTGAAGCCTTTCGGCAGCCGCAGCAGTTCCTCTCTTCAGGATGCTTTGACCTATCACCGGTCCGAAAATCTCAAAAGTACCTGATCTGATACCGATACCCCTGCTCCACCAAAAAAAGCTGACGATTGCTCCCGAACGTCTGTTCAACGGTACCTTTCGAGACCAGTGTGTAGAAATGTGATGCATGTTCTTTCGGACGAAGAATGCGCCCCAATCGCTGCGCTTCCTCCTGACGCGAACCATACGTACCTGATACTTGAATCATGACACTGGCGTCAGGCAGATCCACTGAAAAGTTTGCGACCTTGGATACCACAAGTGTGTTAATGCCCCCCTTCCTGAACTCATCATAGAGCTTCTCCCTATCATCCTGTTTGGTCTTACCTGTGATAATCGGAAGCTTTAGTGATTTGGCAAGCTTCTCTATCTGCGAAATGAATTGACCGATGATCAGGATGCTCTCACCTGCGTGGTTCTCCAGGAGTTCACACACAAGCTCTTTTTTGCGCTCGTTCTCTGCTGCGATGCGAAACTTGGCGCGTTTATCGGCATGGGCGTACGTAAGCTCCTCTTCAGGTGAAAGAGGGACGCGATACTCGGTACAGACGGCTTCTGCGATATAGCCGCGGCTCTCAAGCGTCTTCCACGGGACATCATATCGCTTTGGACCGATCAGTGCAAAGACATCATCCTCCTTGCCATCTTCACGAACCAGTGTTGCGGTCAGCCCGAGCCGCCGTCTGGCTTGAATTGCCGTTGTTGCACGAAATACCGGAGCCGGGAGTATATGCACCTCATCATATATAATTAGCCCCCAGTTATGCTCGGTAAAGATCTTCAGGTTGTGAAGCGGACTATCCTTTGTTTGACGATGTGTCAGCATCTGGTATGTGGTGATCGTGATCGGCTTAATCTCTTTGATGCGCCCCGTATACTCGCCGATGTCCGCTTCGTTGATGTGGGTCTTGGAGAGAAGTTCATCGCGCCACTGCGCAACAGAGATATTATTCGTGGCGATGATCAACGTGTAGGTTGATATCTGAGCTATCGTTCCAAGCCCTATAATCGTCTTGCCTGAACCGCATGGAAGAACAATCACTCCACTACCGCCGGTCTTCTCGCCAGCACAGTAAAAGAGATCTATAGCCTCCTTTTGATAATCACGCAGCGCAAATGAGTCGCCGTCAAGATCAACGTCGCGCAAAGTGATGTCGAACCGTTCCCCGTCCAGATAACCGCACAGGTCCTTGACAGGGTAGCCTACCTTTATCAATGCGTGCTTGAGATCGCCGCGTCTGACTTGCGGTATGAAGAGTCCGGATTGACCGTCATTATCCACCCAGAAGTCTTCCAATGACTCATTGTTACGAATTCGTTCCAGAATACGGGAGTCTGTAACAACAAGCTCCAGGTAGTCCTCTGCGGCTTTGGCTTTCTGTAACACCAGCTTGCCATAAGTCTCATACCACTCCCTCATATCGACGATGACGTTTGACGGAACGCTGTAACGCGAGAACTCTTCAAGACCGCAAGTGATCTCTTTAAACGGCACATCCAGTGCTGCCGCATTCCAGAGCGAGAGCGGTGTTACCCGATACGTATGGATAAACTCTGGCGATTTTACCAGCTCTGCAAAGAGAGATAGAAAATCCCGGCATTCCACGTACCCCTGGTGACCGACCTCAAGCATCAACGTGCGATCGCTCTGGATTATGAGCGGCTTCTGTGGCTGTGAGCTCATAGAATATCCTCGGTTTTGATTGTGTAATCTAACAGTTTCTTACTGACTTTCTTTACCTCTGATTCGTAACGCTTGTCAAAGGAAAGTGTCAATTTGCCCCAATCAGCAGCAACCGGGCATCTGGCAGCTATAAGTCCGTTGCGGAATTCTTCCATCAATTCTTTTGCCGGAAAGTGAAATGTGATCCGGACTTCCCGTTTTATCGTCACACGCTTCTTTGCTTTTGCCTTTGCCTTCGCTTTTGATTTTGAAACGCTCATGTCCTGTCTGGGAAAGACCGTGTCTGCACCGTCTGGAAGAGGCGTAAGATCCAAAGCGCGATGTTTTATGCGAAGAGGGATCAACTCCTTCTGCAGAAGATGCGCAAACAACCTGTCAGGTGAATGCACGATCTTAATCGCAGGTGTTATAGATTCAATCGTGAATTCGTCGAGTTCGGGCAAATTGCGGTCTCCCTCGAGAAGCACAACATTCTCATAGAGCGTAAACGCGTCCGATGCTCCAACCCACTCGTCGAGTTCGATTTGAACATTCTGTGGCAGTTTCTGACCGCTCAGGTTCTCCAGGAGCTTGATCACATCAAAATCAACTCTCTCGCTCAATTGGGTCAGGACCTTCTTTTTTCGAAATTTTAAGATGTTTGTTCTGTCCTTTGCTACGACATCCGCAAGTTTTGTCAGTTGCGCAAGAATCCGAACCGGATACAATTCCGATTCCACGTGCACCTCGAAATTCGGCTGCACTGTAACTCTGGGCTCCATCATGTCACCGCTCATCACGTGCAGGAACATATCATTGACCCGAAACGCCTGAAGCTGATTCATCTCGGGCAGAAGCCCTTTATACTCTGTTTTGGAATAGGCAACCTCGATATATCCTGAAATGAGGGGTAATCCTTCAAGGAACCGTTCCACAAAGCGACCTTCCACTCGCTCAAACGCATCCGGTTCACTCTCTGAAATCTGCATCCCCGTACCCCACCTGTCCTTGCGCTCCTGAAAATTGCCATACCGACCATCCTTTGCATCCTGTTTATATTGATACTTGGGCTTCTTTGGAATAAGAAAGAATGGGTGATGTTCTTTCAGATATCGGATCAATGAGGAGGTGGTATACCAGACACCGGGCATGCAGGATTGCAAAATATCAACAAGAAACCGCCTTGCCCTGGCAAAATCGAGTCCCGGTATAATACCGGTCGCTGATCCCCAGATCGGGAACCCTGACAGCCTGCCAAGCACACTTGTATCATAAAACTCATTCCTGCCATCAAGATAATTTTTTACTAATACATCCAGAAGCTTCTTCTCCTGCTCTATCAACGGTAAACCAACGAACTCTTCGTATCTTTCGTCAGCAACATCGATGTAATTGTCAGGAAATGACGGTTCGCTGCTGGTATACCCCATATATCGCCCCTCGGTGTCATAGTCTGTGAACTTGAATGCAAGCGCCAGTCTATCGACATAATCTATCCAGTCAGAATGCCCTTTTGCCTCTACTTCTTCTACCGGATACGAATCGCTCATAAGTTTTGCCAATCGCTTTGAATCGGATCGGTTCAACTCATTACTCCGGTGTAACCGTTTTACATCGCGACCTCGCACATACTCAACAAAGGCATGTAGATCATGGCGCAGATCGTACTGGTTGGAAACAACGCTCAGTTCGCCGATATCTGCCGGGGTTAAGTCTGGTTTTGGTCGCATCATCCATTCCTCGCCTTCTTAATCACATGCCCTGACTTCTCCACCAGTCTCTGTATCGCCGGAAGTTGGTCGCAGGGAAATGCGATATAATCATCCGGAAGAGATACAAGTTGCGAACCCGTGTACGACTTTTCGATCTGCACCTTGAGGCTCAGATCTTTCACCCGTGCAACCATCAGGCATTCATGAATGATCTGTTTACCCCATCTCTTTTCAGCAATCTCGATTGCACTGCGAAAACCAGGTGAATTCTCTCTTAACCACTCAAAAACACCTTCCTTTCGAACCGTCGTGAGCGCGTCCCCTATCTTGATTATGTTTGCGGTCGCTCGCAGATTGGCGTTATGAATATCCATGAGTGCAACCGAAGCCAGCACTTCCAGTACGGTATAAGGGATTTTCACCAGATCCAACACTACTGTACCGTCAGGCGCAATCTGTAGGTACTGTTCAGGCGTTGGTGCGGCTGCATCTTCCAAGGAATCATCAGGTAACCGGTAGTATGCCGTTTTATCCACCACGACTTTTACAAGGCAGCCCCACTCCCAGCCAGCCTCGCAGATCTGTTCGTAGGGGTGATTTACATCATCTCCTGTAAATATCTTGAGTATCACTGCGAGACTGTCTGCGGGTAGCCATTCATGCTCATCAAGTTGTGAGATTGTATAGAGTGCAACATCAACAGGAGTCATATCATGGCTCGGATAACTCTGATAAACCCGCTCCTTGGTATCGGTTTTAACGGACGCACGCATGCAAGCTTTCTGCCAATCCAACAGGTATTTTGCTCTGAACTGTTCGCCTCCGATAGACAGATTACCCTCGTTGATTGTGAGTTTGAACGATTTTTTGTCTGAGTTTGATAAAGGAGATGGTCGCTCCCGTCCTCCCGCAAGCTCAAGCAGTTTATCACGCAGTACTTCTCTCTTGAACTTCCCGGATTTTTTGAATTTAAAAGCCTTGACGAGTGGTGGAAGAAACTCTCCAAATTCAGGAGGAAAAGAGAATCGCAAGCGTTCCATCTTGGTAGACTTGCTATATGTTTCTCGCTCTATGACGATGAGCACACCCTTTCGCACCAGATTATTCTTCACTTTTTTGAATGTTTCGTTATACCGCTTGGTAAAAGTTGTATGATAATACCCGTTCGCCGGTTCTGCGCAACCGTATAGTCTCTCGAAGTACGCGATACCAACTTCATTCTTCATCTTACTTAGCAAGTGGAGGAACACAACTTCCTTGTATGTTAATGAGTCCAGTACTTCCTTTATACCAATCGTGGAGATGAAGAAGTTCTCAAAGACGTCACGAGAAGTCGCTTCTTTGGCAGAAAACCCACGGCTTTTGCAGATCGCCTTTATATCGGAGTCATTAATATCGCTTTTGCACATCTGCTTTAGCATACTTTGTGTATCCATTAGAATCGCCTCTTTTTGAGTATATCTTAAGTCCCTGTGTCGATGACTTTTGTCCCTTCTTTTTAGACGCAGGGCATCGATTATAATACTTACCAGGTCTCGTGGATTTCGCATAATGACAGAATTCCATTACATCAAAACACACAAGTGTCTCGGGTGCTTGCCGTGATCGATCAAGAGAAATACACCCAGTGCGGTACATGCATCGATGTCTGCCCAAGGAACGCAATCGTGGAACTGTGAATGGATAAGTAGGTGTGGGCAGTTGCTCACACCACGATCTCGATGCCGTACACCTGCTCAGGGTTCTCCTTGTGCACCTTCCAGAAGACCTCCTCGCCGAACCTGTCGACCAACTGCAAGGTTCTCCGGGGCACGGTCTTTGGCCCGAGCACCGCGCCGGGTCTCTCAGGATCATCGATGTAATCGGTCTCCATCATGAACCTGCTCCCCTCGATAAGCGCGCTCTCGATCGCGCCCTTGCCTGCGAGCACTCCCGGAAAGATCCCTTCGCGTTCAAAAACATGTATCAGCGGCGGAGCATAATGCTTGACCACCTTTCCGGGCGAAATCCCAGATCTCTTCGCGATCACTGCGAGATCCGCGATCACTGCCGCGTCAGCAGTCTCGGTATGGAGTTGCACAGCGCATCCGGCATCACGCGCGAGAGTCATGCCGTAAGCCATGATGCGGTTGGACGCGTCCCACACACTCTCAGAGACCTCATAGTGGGGTCTTCCGGTCTTGATGGCTATCGCCTCATCCTCACAAACAAAACGCTGTGCGATCTCGAGCCCGGCAATCATCAACTCCTCTGCCCGCGTCTGCCCCACACGGTCAGATAACACCGTGATCTCGGCAGGATGAACCCCTATCACCGGGAACGCTGTAACTCCAATATCAGACCGGTTTATCTCACGCGCGATGCTGATCGTCTCTTCAAAGACCGGTTCGTAGTCACTTGGCTTTGTTATCTCCATACCAAGCGTCCACGATGGTTTTGATACAAGGATGATGTGCGTCCCCCCCGCGCGGGCAAACTCCTTGACCGCCACGAGCCCCTTCCCCCTTCGATCGAGATGGATATGATTGTCAGTTATCGGGATCATAAATCATAACAATCCGAGTTCATCGAGATCATTTACAATTTTGATGACGACGAGTTTTGAATCTTCCGGACTTTTGCACCCGGTGATGATCATTTTACCAGATCCGAATAGCAACACGACCGATTTCGGCTCTTTAATTCGGTAAACAAGTCCTGGAAACTGTTCCGGCTCGTATTCGATGTTTTCGAACCCAAGACCCATCGAAACAGCATCGAGATTGATCACGCATCCAAGGTCCGCAGATGAAACGATATTATGAAGAACGAGTTCGGTCTGTCCCTCTGTACTGATACCGATCTCTTCAAGTTTCTCAAATATCTTTGTTACCCCGATCTTGACATCTGAGATCTTCTTTGCGCCCGTGCACACGATCTTCCCGCTTCCGAAGACAAGAACAGCGAGTTTTGGCTCCTTGAGTCGATAGATTGCTCCGGGGAACCTTTTTTTGTTGTATTCAGCTCCCTCTATCAGCTCTGACACGCGTTCGAGATCGATGGTACTTGAAATCGAGGTGGACGCAACCACATTCTCGATCTTGATTGTTTTTGTGATGTCTTCAATAGGCATTTAGCAACCTTCGGCATAATATTTCAGTGGAGATGGTATTAGTTGTATGAATTGATATATTAACCTTACTGAAAATGAGGGCTGTCAACCCAAGATCGCACTGCCACACCAATAAGGTTTTAAATCATTACACCAACGATCATCTCAACCTTATTAGATACACGGAGGACAAACCATGGCATATGGAATCGAATTTGTACCAAGTGACCCTGTTCTGAAGATAGCCCACTACACTAAGATGGCTGAGCAGAATGGGTTCGACAACGTCTGGATCACAGACCACTACAACAATCGTGACGTGTACACCACGCTTGCGCTGCTCGCAGCCAACACTAACACAATCAAGCTCGGAAGCGGTGTCACAAACCCCTACACGAGAAACGTGGCGGTTGCCGCATCCAGTATCGCTGCTGTAAACGAGATATCGGGCGGACGTGCAATCCTCGGATTGGGTCCCGGTGACAAGGCAACCTTTGATAAGATGGGGATCGAGTGGGTGAAGCCACTCACAATGACAAAGGAGACCGTTTCAGCACTGCGCGAACTCTTTGCTGGAAAGCCAGTCAACCAGAAGGGTGAACTGGTATCACTCTCTGGTGCCCAGATGGCATTCGCTGCCGGAAACATCCCAATCTATCTCGGCGTGCAGGGACCAAAGATGCTTGAGCTTGCAGGAAAGATCGCTGATGGTGCGCTCATAAACGCATCGCATCCGAAGGACTTCGAGGTCGCGGTGAAGGAGATCAAGAAGGGCGCGGAATCGGCAGGCAGGAGTATGAAGGACATCGATGTGACCGCGTATGCGTGCTTCTCGATCGACAAGAAGGTCGATAAGGCATTAAACGCTGCAAAGATCGTTGTTGCATTCATCGTTGCAGGATCACCACCGATGGTTCTTGAGAGGCACGGCATCGACCCGAGCGTGATCGGCACGATCGGCGGAGCAATCGCAAAGGGCGACTTCGGCGCGTTGATGGGTGGTGCGGTCACGACCGAGATGATGGAAGCATTCTCGATCTACGGAACACC
>JAUWCK010000033.1 GCA_030609345.1 Methanosarcinales archaeon
CCCCTATTCCCGCTCCGTCCGCCGATCATGCTGCTCATGAGGCACTGTCCCGAATACGAGATGCAGAGCGCACCGTGCACGAATATCTCGACCTCGAGATCGGTATTCTGCCTCACCTGCTTGATCCCGTCAAGCGTCATCTCTCTTGCAAGCACGACTCTCGTGACACCCATATCTTGCAGAAACCCCGCGCCTTCACTGTTGTGCACCGTCATCTGGGTGCTTGCATGGATCGGGAGATCGGGCGCAAGCGACCGCGCCATCGATAGCAGCCCAACGTCCTGCACGATCAGCGCGTCCGCGCCCGATTCGTCGAGATGGCGCAGCAGATCCGCGGCATCGCTGGTCTCGCTATCCTTTACGAGCGTGTTTACCGCGACGTACGACTTAACGCCCCGGAGATGCGCATAATCGATTGCGTCTGCGAGTTCGTCGGGTGTGAAGTTGGCGGCAGACGCTCTTGCGGAGAGCGTGGTTGCTCCGAGGTAGACTGCGTCGCAGCCGTTCTCAACAGCAGCGATGAGAGATTCGTTGTTGCCTGCCGGGGCGAGGAGTTCTGGTTTTGCCACCATACCGCTTAGCTTGGATAAACATTCCCGCTTCCCATCATCTCCCAGCCCTTGCGGGTTCTGCCCATCTCAAGACAGATCGTCCACCCCACCTTGCAGCTCGAACTGATCTCATCAGAGACGATGACCGGACCTATATTTTCTTCAGACCCCATATAGTCCCCGAGCCACAATTTGCCGGGTTCGATCTTTGTCACCGTGAAATACCCGTCTCTGGTTTCGGTAACATCTCCGGGCGGATTGTCCCCGATGTAATCATAGATCAAATCAGATAGTTCCGTCACCGCTGGCAGTTCGTCTTTGAGTTCGTCAACAACCTCAGCGGAAATCCCGTACTCTTCCTCATCCATATATCTCTTCTCCTTCATCCATTTCACAAATTTCCGCATGACCGTGCCGACCGTTTTCATAAAGTCCTTGCTGCCTGCCACCTTCCGGATCATGAAGTCATCAAGGAAATCACCAATCTCATAAGATCTGATTTTATCGGGTCCGAATATTTCGCAGAACTCTTTATCTTCCCCCTCATAGAGTTTATCAAAGAGTTTACTGTCGTCTTCGTCCAGATATTGGTACGCATAGCCGTTTAAGTAGTCCTCGAAGAGCTCTATCACATCCTCATATCCGCTATACGTTCTTGGTTTCAGGCGGGCTTTCTGTCCCTCCAGAAACTCTTCCGTGACTTGTTCTATTGTTTTCATGTTGCATCTCCTGCATCTTTGCATCAGGAATCTTCGAAGGGGAATTGGTGATCAATTGGTCGATTGCGGATTTCATATCTCAGCCTCTGGTGGAACGATTCGCTCAAGTCCGGAGATCAAAACCGGCGTGTCATCCTGAACCGTATCCCAGACCTCGTTCAAATCCACCCTGTCATCAGCAGGTATATGCAGATCGCGCACCCGCGCCATCGCTGACCACGGAATATCCGGATATTTTCGCTGAGACTCATCAGATAATCGCTTAACTGCCCCTGCGATCACTTCCAGACAGTAGGTTACTGCGTACTGGCATTTTCGGTCGGAGAGAAAAGCAGCCTTATCGAGCCCTGCCGTGAAATCTCTGGCATCTTTAGCCGCGAGAAGGATATCGAGGAGATATGTCATATCACGAGATATAGGCTGCTCCAGTGACGAGAGGATTGACTTGCGGCGGATATAGTTCCGGCTCTGCTCCACGCCACGTCGCGTCAACAGGTCTACCTCACGTCCGAACATTTGCTTGAGTTCGTCCTCTATATGGACGAGATCGAATAACGTGTGTTTTGCGTCATCCTCGAAGGTGACAAGTACGTCTATATCGCTATCGGGTCGGAAGTCGTCTGTAAGCACCGAGCCGAAGAATGAGAACTCACTGACCCCCCATTTTTCGCAGAATTCGGCGATCTCTTCTTTTGGTAGGTCGATCTGTGCTTTGAGCATCGTTTCACCTCCACAATCTTCTTCTGATTTTTTAGTCCACTCTTTGACCAGTTCTTCATTCATACAGCACCTTCCCGTGGTTCATAATCCTTTTGATGAACGGATCTCCAATCTTGATTCTGTGTTCTATTTCACCGGGCGTGCGCACGATAATATCTAGGGGCAGGAATCGGGGTCTTGCAATCCTGGAGATCTCGGCTGCTTTACGGATGGGCGAGCCATCGACGTCCATTACGACCATGATATCCAGATCGCTCTCTTTTGTTGGTTCTCCCCATGCCCTTGAGCCAAAGAGGATCACCTTATCCGGATGGAAGTGTTTCACGATCTTTGAGACCATCTCCGAAAGAAGCGCGTCCGTGACCTCAGGAACAATCAGGCGGGCTGCGTCGGCCACTCTCCCACCTCCACGACCTCCACCGCAATCCGCCTGTTCTCACCCACCTCAAATGGCAGCGAGACCGTGCCGCAGTACGCTTCAACGAGTTCTGGATCGATCCCTGCCTTCAGGTTCTTTGCAAGCCTCGCCCAGCCACCCTTTGCTCCAGCCATTGGGAAGAAGATCTGTCTCGGAACTAGGTTTCTCTCTTCGGTGGTTTCAGCGGCGAGGGCGTCGTCGATGATCTGCTCGATCTGGCTGCGCTGCGGGTCGAACTGGAGCGATGGGTCGATGTGCGGGTCGTAGGCGTACGTCTTCTTCCCCGCGTCTCGGTCGGTCTCAGGAGTTACCAGACCGACGGGGGGGTTGTTGGTGCGCTGAGCTTCCTTGTGGTCGTATTGGTCGATCTGTTTCTTTTCGGGTTTTCGGTGTTTTGGCATCTGGATCGTCTCGGTTGTTGTGGGTGTTTCTTATTCCTTTTTGTGGGGTGTAATCGCGGATGATGTCCATGGCATAATCGAAGCGCCACAGCAGTTATACCGTGTTATGTGCTGTTTCGGATACATTATCAAAACCATCCTTTAGTTTTCCATCAAGAGTGTCTAAGAACGTTTTTATAGCGAGTTTTTTTCGATCATTCAACTGTTCAAAACCCGGAGAAGAGGATATCTCTCTTATTCGTGGTTCTACTTCTTTTAAGTCCACAAACTCTTCAACACTCTTGAGATTAATGCGCCAACGCGTTTCTGCAACACGATCTGTATAAATGCCATAACTTACGGACTCACTTAAGAAACTGGTAATGAAGTCAACCAAACCATCATCGTTCTTTACCATATTGTTCACGAATGCATTGACGTTATCTTTTTGCCCCCAGTCTCTCCACCCGAAAAGAATGGAGGGGAGATGTCTATGCTTTGCCAATCGACCATCTTCTGCCCATTTTTCGATTTTGTCGCAGGCAATCTTTTCTAATTCTTCAAGTTGCTCCGAATTTACAGTTTGCCTCTTTTCGGGCTCTGGACGCTCAACACCATATTTCCCATGCTGCTGACCCTGCACGCTTACCTCATCAACGATCGTGTACAAACTTCTTGTAGCTTTCTCCATAGCGCGTTTGAAAATATCGAATCTCCTTTCATGGCTATCAAAACGATGACTGAGTTGGTAGAACAAACGAAGGATCTTTGTTGATGTATCTGTTCCGAAAAACCCTGAATCGCCCTCTGGGAACAAATCACCTATGTCCATCAGAACCGCAACGATGGGTTCTATATTTTCCTCTGGGATGTCACTTCGAGTATAATCTTCTAATCGCTCAAGAAACATTATGATTTTTCCATCTTGTTTAAGATTTAAAAGGGCTTCAGCAAACGCATCAGGGTTATTTCCCAGTGACAATATAGCCCCGATTTCCTTTTGAGAAATTTCTCCTTTTGGTAGAGAGAGTCTAAAGTATACGTCAAAAATATCAGGACTGCATATTCGACAGTCCTTTCTCCAGTTACCCCACCAATCGCTGCTATAGTGTGTGTCGCCATAGATGGACTCAAGCTTGGGAAATAGCTTTTTCAAAAAATCCTTTAAAACTTCTGAAGATGGTTCGGTTACTCTACCAATTATTTCGTCACAGCGTTTTTTGGCTTGCTCGTTTGATGCATTGCTCCCATAACCAGAATCCGATACTCCCGAGAAAATATCTTTATTGTCCCTTATTCCGTAGTAGACCTCTGGGGTGAAAACCTGAATTGCAGTAATAGCAAAAAAATCTATTGGATTCACGTCGTCCTTTACCATCTCAAAACTGAATCGCAATGAGTTAATATAACGTGTAACGTCTCTGATATTTCTAAAGAAATACTTAAGTCCACTATGATATGTATTCCCCCAGTAGGTTTGATCCCATTTAGTCTCAGGCATGTCCTTGACTAATTCATCAAGTTGGCTAAATAGTAAATGCTCTACTTCTTGATTAGAAATGAGTGGAATTTCAAAAGGGATTTGAACTACTTTCTCTAAATATCCTGCGCCTGAACCTTCTTGCACCTTTTCCAATGCAGTTATGACGACAGTCTTATCAAACGCGAGCAGGTATATCGTATTTGGAAAGTCTCCCAATGATTTGATCAGCTGGAAAATCTGTCTAATTTCAGTATCATTGAGACGATCGATATCATCAATGACAACAATGATTTTGTGGGGTTGTTTTTCTAATAATCCATTCAACTCTGCTTTTATAGCACTCAGATCATTTGATTTAAGATCGCCCCAACTTTTTGCTCCGCTTCCTACCTTTTTGAATGCTTTAGAAATTATAAGAGCGATAGGACCAATTTGCGGTATAATGGTAAGTGGTTCAAAAAATTTGGCATAGAGCTCTAACCGCTCTCCGGCTTTCTTGGCATCTGCACCATAATCAGATCGGTTCAAAACAACTGACAACTGTTTGAAGAATTGAGTGATAAGCTGGTTTTGATCGGAAAAATTCCAAGGGTTGAATCGTATAACAATAGGTTTCTCGTCATCGGTTTTGTCTTTTGAAACTAAATCAATATGCTCCAGAGCCATATTACTTATCGAGGTTTTCCCAGAGCCCCATGCACCAAAAAGTCCAATTACAATACTGTCTTTTTCTTTATAACTAAGAATGGCATCTGCAAGTGATTGGGCAAATGAAGCTCTACCCAATATATCCTCTTCATAAGACCTAATCGGTTGATCTGGTTTGAACATTCTTTTTACCTTTTTTCTGCAACAGAAAGTTCATATAATTTAGGCATATCCGCAGTATCGCGCATACACATCCTCTGAACGAGTCGCCCCATCTCCAGGATTTTCCTTCCGCTCTCCTTTTACACCTTTTCTTTCCCAAACAAACTACATCTAATGGGGGCTTTCTATCCATTATAGCCTTATTACTCACATACGTATATATTCCTACCGTCTCCAAGCTTTCACCACCCCAAACCTCACATACCACTCCGTCTCGCCCCAATCCCTTCTCATCATCCATCTCCCCTCCGCCTCTTCCAGAACCCCCTCAATTCCTGCGGACTTAGGCAACTGACCGCTTAACCCATCGGGCAGTCTGGATGTGAGCCTGTATTCGGATACACCAATCGGTTTGCTCATATCCATCAGAGAATATTCAGCAACAAGCCCACTTTTGCTCTTGCACAATATAATCCCGACAGAAGGCTGGTCATCAGGGTGCCGCACCATGCCATCCAGCGCAGAGCGATAGAAGTTCATTTTTCAAAAATATTATCCGTTTGCAGTTCGAACGTATCCCTCACACCATTGACATCTACTGTGTAAACGCCTGCTTTCAGTCCGACCACGTCCAGCGCGACAACTTCCTCGAATGGTGTCATTACCTGTGCGCATATTGCGTCAGCAGGTCTGGATGTGGTTATGGTGACGAAGAACGTATCCCCTTCACGTCTCGTCGTAACTTTGTCAACTTTCGTACAACTATCAGGATGTTCGCCTCTTGCAACAGCGTGTACCTGAACCGGAAATGATTCAAGCAGCAGAATTTTAATCTCATTTACGTTAGCTAAACTGACTGCTGCGTCCTCTGCAACCATCTTTTCGATATTGCTCGCCCAGAAAGTGGTGCTCGGAGCAGTTCCATTGCTTGACCTGAGTTCACCAGTTACGACAACCCTATCACCATTTTCGATCCCTTCTACGCTTACAGCAGGTCTTTCGGTCCCGTCATCCTCTACCATCATGTCATACCATACCTCCAACATTTTCCCGTCTGAAGTCAATGTAAAGCATGGGCAGTTAAGTTCACCCAATGCGCTTACAGCCCCATAAACGTTGACTTCCGCGTCGTACACAGGATATTCCAATAGTTCGGAAACACTCAGACCCCCATCGGATTCTGCAGCGGGAGTTGATGCAGGCGGATGGTCTTCTGTTGTAGTTCGCGTGGGAGTGGGAGTGGGTGCAGGCGGCGGCGTTTTCTCCCCGATACACCCCGCAGATATCAAGACCGCTACGACTGTTACGATGGCTATCAATCCCGTCATGGATTTCTTTTTCGTCGTTTTCATAGTTCTCGCCCCGGTTTCGCATCCTGTGCCTTAATCGACCTGTCCGGTCTAATGTTAGAAGCGCAAGTGATAGTACTTAAATCTTTCGATTAATCGAAGAGTGCGCAATCCAGAAGTCTGGTTCGCAGACCCCGGACGCGAATAGCGGAACAGAATGCGGAGGTTCGAACCTCGAGTCTCAGATGTTGTTGAACTGCACTTCGATACTCTCACCGATCGTGATGATCGCACTCCGCCCCTGCGACGCCTGCCCGACATTCACGATCCTGGTACCCTGTCTGGTCATCTCGCCCTGATCCTCGTGGATGTGCCCGCAGACGATCAGATCGACCTTGCCGATTGCACGTGCAAGCGCGTCGCTTCCGGCGTTTCCGCCCGGTATCCGGTCGAGCGTGTTCTTCGGGGGCGCATGTGATAGCAGTACGATCGTTCCACCGTTCTGGTCTGCCCGGATCAGGAGATCCTCGAGCATCGCCCCGATCTCGTCTTCGGATCGCTCGAATGGAGTGTCAAATGGTGTCGGATTCGATCCGCCGATGCCTGCGAAGGTTACGTTTTCGATGGTATGCACAGCGCCGTCCAGATTGACGGCTCTCGATGCGTCAAGGATTGCAAGGATGCTTCTCTGATCGCAGTTCCCTGGAATCGCAAGCAGCGGGCATCCGAGTGGTTCGAGCAGATCGAGCAGTTCATAAGCCAGTTCGTCAGGTCCGAAATTGGTGATGTCGCCGGCGACCAGTACAGCATCGATGCTCCCGGTCCTCTCTGCCTCACGCACAAGGAGCGGTATGTGCGCATAATCGCCATGCGGGTCTGATATTGCCAGTAGTCTCATGTGTATGCCTCGATTGATGGTGATGACACGTCTGTCTTATATGTTTTACGGTAGCATCATCCAGCCCATCCCGCCGGGCTCGATCTCGATGATCTGCTCTCCGTCGTGGTAGACCCTGATCACGCCTGACTCGGAGACGACGACCGCAACCGCATCGGTTTCAGCGGTGATCGCGGCTGATGCTGCATGTCTGCCGCCAAGACCCTGCTGGATGCGCACCGATCTGGCATCCACATCGAGATACCTGCCTGATGCACAGACAACCCCATCGCCAGAGACCACAAAAACGCCGTCCAGTTGCGCAAACTCCTTAAACGTCTCCCAGTTGTCCCGGTCCGTGATCATCAGGTCTTGCTGGTCGTGTCCTTTGAATGGGTTCAACAGGAGTTGGTGCGAGGCGCGCAGGACATTCGCCACATCCCCGATGATGAAAGCAGTGCCGATGTGTCTTCCTTCCCTTCCTTCAAGCGCGAGCTCGAGCGCGAGCTTCATAACTGCACGGAACGCGTCCGAATCTGCCAATCCCTCGTGTTCTTGCAGTGATTTTACTGCATAACTCTCTCTCGGATCATATACAATAATCGAATCAAAATGGGGACCATCGACCACCCCGACGACCGCTCCGCTTATCGCGCCCTCCAGATACCCCGCGACAGCGACCTCCTGGATACGCTCATGGAGCACAACCTCCTCCTTTTCGATGTGGTTCGGGATGATCCGATACAGCAGATCAGATGCCTGCCTCGGCATAACCACGACCGGAACCTCTGTCTCTATCCCGATACGTTCGGAAGTGTACGAATCCGGGAGTAATATGGTGGATGCGTGGATGCGTTCTGCAATATCGACTGCCGACCGGATTATTGCTTGTTTTGTCTGCATAAAATCCCCTCAATTATGCGTATGCATTATATGCCCCCATTCAATAAAAACCTCCCGCCCCATGCGGGTGCTCATGAGTATAAAAATGGGGCACTGTCGATTCCAGTGAAATCGCCATGCTCTTGGATTCTAACGCAAGCGTCGACGGCAGAGCCGTTACCGCAGAGTGCACAAAGCCACGCAGAGGGTTGAAAACGGTCACGAAATTCTTACGCCCTCCGCGTTCGGTCTTCGGCGCTGCTTCGCAGACCGCGGTGATAAATCACTTGATTTTCAGACCATGTCTAAAAATAGCTGACAACCCCCCCCTCCGCATCGAAAACTATATCCCCCAAAAGGAACAGAGCAACAGCCAGATGAAACAGCGAATATTGATATTACTCGTACTAACGCTCCTGCTGACCGTGCCCGCTGCAAGCGCAGGCTGCGTGCAGGTCACCCGGACGCTGATGGAGTTTCAGGGTGCAGACGCCGTGTTCACACTCGA
>JAUWCK010000058.1 GCA_030609345.1 Methanosarcinales archaeon
ATGCCACGATTTCAGCGGCGGTGTGACCGTGTGCTGCCCAGTGCATCTTGTTCTGCACAACAGCAAAGAATTCGCGTGAGAGATCGGTTTTCGGGTCGTAGTCCGTACTTGTGGCATAGATGTCGAGCACCTTGCGCCAGAAGACCTTTTCCGAGGATCGAATATCGCGGATTCGTGCGAGGAGTTCATCAAAATAGTTCCCTCCACTGGTTTCCTTGAGGCGTTCATCATCCAGAGTGAACCCTTTGATGATATACTCCCGCAATCGCTGTGTAGCCCATATCCGAAACTGTGTGCCGCGAATGCTATTGACGCGATAACCAACCGAAATAATGGCGTCGAGATTATAGTATTCCAGTTCCCGCTGAACAGACCTATCTCCTTCCATTCGAACTGTTGCAAATTTTGCAACAGTTGCCTCAGGGAGCAGTTCCCCTGTGTCATACACGTTCTTCAGGTGGCGTGATATGCCGGACTTATCGACCTGAAACAGTTCTGCCATCTGCGCGATGGTCAACCAGACAGTTTCATCCTCCATCCGCACCTGAATCCGTGTCCTGCCATCCTCTGTCTGGTAGAGGGTGATCTCCCCGCCGGGCTGTTCCAGTTTTTCCAGAAGCGACGCCTCATCATACATAATGTGCCTCCCTGTCGATGCGTCTTTTCAGGTAGTGATTCATACGCCGCCAGTAACGCACCAGATCGACCTTTGCCCCAAGAATCGTCTCCAGTTCCTCTTTGAGGCTTACCCTTCCAAAGAGATCGGGCGCCATCTCAACAACCACGTCCACATCGCTCTCGTCGGCAGCCACATCTCTTGCTACCGAGCCAAAGATCCCGAGCCGGGTGACGCCATATCGTTCCTCCAATTCCTGCTTATGCTCCCTTAAGACTTTCAGCGCTGCATCCCGTCTCATACGCTCACCTCAATAATCTTCATAGTATCATTGCCGAAGATGTCCACCACTTTTGCCGCTATCTTGTACCGCCCCGGATTACACTCGTGAAATGACGTTTTCAGTTTTAGTCCCCGATCTTTTTTGGTGTGGAAGCTCTGCCACTCGTTTTCAAAGATAAAATCTCCTTTCCAGTGTTCTTCGCCTGCCTGTTCCGCCACAATCAAGTCTCGGATCGGACGCGCTGTCGGGTAGCTTGGAATTGTGGATTCAAGATATAGTGTCGGGTTTTTGGGCATGAATGTTCTCTTGTGAGTTGTTGGTGGTTTGCGAAGCAATTTTGGGTCGAGCGAGTGCAATGAAGCAAGCCAGATACCTGCTTGTTATGTGATTGTAGTCGGATGATTCTATATATCTTTTTAATTAGTTTTTTTTTCTTGTTGCTTTTCAATTCTAGTCAGGTGTTTGATGAACTCACGAGTATCAAGGAAGAAGTTCGGATAAGCCCGTCTAAGGTTTTCGATGGGACCCGCTGAAACAAGTACAACCTGAATCGGTTCACCTTCACTTATGCGCAATTCCTCTTGTGTGTAGTCTTGATTAGCTTGATCAAGACGCCGGCGACCATATGTCTTGACCATGACTGTTTTTTGCTCAGGGTTCAAAATGATTAAGTGATAACTACCACGCCGCTTGTCCTGGTTGATTGCATCAACCACAACAGCGAAGGCGTCCAACCGATTCTTAACATCCAGTGTGTGTGCATCATTTATTACTTTTTGAAAGGTCTGCTGTCTAGACAGATGGGCGTACTTTGGCACAGGGGGGCAATCCTCTAAATGTGCAAATGCAGAACCTGTTATTGAAAAGAAGTTTAACCATTCCTCAGGTCCTTCGCTGGATTTGAGGGCATAGTTAATGAAAGTACCCATTGTTTCTACGGCGGTGGCCCATGCGTGCTGGAGACGAGTACGGATTTGAAGCTCTAGAAGAAGACCATCATACGCCGCTGCAGAATCGTTGTGATACCTATAAACCATGTGGACACTTCGATATCCTGAGCTTTTTGGGTTCTGTATGTAGTCCTGGTCTGTGACCAACTGATGCTTAAAACGGCTCTGTTTATAGCTTTCTTCAAGTTCATAAACCCTTTTCAATGTTGCTACAACTGCACGAAGCCCACCAATGTCCTGCATTCGGGAGAGTTTCATATTTTTAAAGCGTTGTAGCTTACTGATAATCGCGGGCGTACGCTTCAGTCGCTGAGCAACAAATGCCTTTGAATCAATTTTTTCAACTTTTTGGCGTAATGTAGCTTGGAATGTATTAATGGGGTAGCTGTGGCAGGAGCGCCAGTTATTTAGAATCTCAATTGCGTTTTGGTACTCTATATCATTATGATTTGATGTGCAAAGAGTTTGTCCAGCACGATTGACTTGGTTGCGCGAATATTCTGGCTTTTGCCATACCATTGAGTATCACCACTTTCTGGAGGCTAACTTCTGACCATATAGAAATAATTAGCCCGACTATATCATATAATGTCCTGCAGGTATCTGAAGTTTGCGTAGCAAAATTGGGTCGAGCGAGTACAACGAAACGAGCCAGATACCCGATTTGTTAAACGAGTTGAAGGCGAGTGTGTAACGGGATCGAGCACCGCAACGAACGAAGTGGGTGAGGAACGGAGAAGTTTCTAATTCTCTTGAACATCGGGGGTTTGGCGTAGTCAACGGACTTTTGATCTCACTGGTACGTCTTGTCACACCCATGAGGATATCTCTATCGTCTTCGAACTCCCCCGCCACAGCAACCCCTGGATGCTCCTCAAACTCACGACATCATACTCCAGTAAATGTGCTGCAAGACTCCAGTCATAACCTCACTCACACTCAACCAATCGAACAGCAAACAACAGCACAAAAAAAAAGAAAACAAATATGGACGCGTCTTCGCGCCCATATCATCAGTACCGTTTCAGTACTGCGTCAGATTATACTTCGTCTTCATCTGCACGTACGAGTCCCAGCCCGTGATCTTGAGGAGCTCAGTCATCTCCTCCATCAGCGGCACCCATGTGTCGTCCCATTCTTCTGCCATGTTCCGGAGTCGCCCGAGACCCTCGTCCCAGACCATCGTCTCGCGATTGTCCTGCAGGCAGATGAAGAGCTTTGCAGCGCCGTCTTCGGTCTTGTCGTGCATGAAATGCTCGATGCAGTGTTTTGTATCCCAGCCTCGTGTTACCATTTTTTGGCACCTCACCTGTCGTTACTCTTGTGCATATCGAAGCTCGGGTACCTGACATCGTACCGGTTGATCATGTACTCGACCCGGAAGATGATCGCTTCTACAGCGCCCTCCGGAGTTCCGCTGTCGATTCTGCCTCGCTTGAAGACCTCCGAATACCTCCGTTCGAGTTCCCAGATCCGGTCCTTGAACTGTGGGATGCTGGTCTCACCACGCATCGTTGAGAGGAAGAGATCGTTTGTCGCAAGCGTGCAATCCGCCATATCGACATCCTCCTCCGCCTCCGCGATCGCCTTTAGGCGGGACGCCCACTTCGAGCTCCGCTCTATCGTGTGGTAGACGAGATCCATGTCACCATAGACAGTCTCGAACTGGATTCTCGTGTGGCATGCATCGATCATCTTTCTGTATAGTCCTTCTGTTAGCATGTTATCACACTCCTGTTACCGCGTATGCTGCTGTTTCTGCCCACTGGTACACGAGATCGCCCGGCGCAAAGAAAAGCGCAATCAGTGCGATCACTGCGATTGCCAGCACAAAGACGTACGTCGATGGCTCGACAAATGCCTCGCCCTTTGGCTCGCCCCAGTACATCCGCATGACGACCTTCGCATAGTAGTACACCGAGAGTGCTGAGTTTAGCACGCAGATTATCGCAAGTCCCAGGAGCCCTGCCTCAATCGTTGAGAGGAAGAGCACGAACTTACTCGTGAATCCGAAGAGCGGTGGAATACCTGCGAGCGAACAGAGCAGTAGCGCAAAGAGAAACGCCGTCATCGGAGCGCGTTTTCCAAGACCGTCGTAGTTGCTGACATGGTTCGGATCGTCGACTTTGCCGTCCTTCGACAGGATCATGTATGCGATCGCTCCAACAGCAATGAAAGCGGCAGCCTTTCCGATTGCATGAGAGAATGCGTGCATCAGCCCACCCGTGACTGCGAGGTTCACAGCCGAGTCAGGTGAATTCCAGTATGCCACGACCACGAAGACGACCGCTATGTATCCTGCGTGTGCGATCGAGGAGTATGCAAGCATCCGCTTGACACTCGTCTGCACGACCGCAAGAATATTGCCGACAGTCATCGTCAGAATCGCAAGTATCAGGAATGCGATGTACCAGTCCACTTTCATCGCAACGAGTCCGACGATGAATATCCTGAATGCAGCAGCGAATCCCATCTTCTTTGATCCCGCAGCAAGGAGTGCTGACACGATCGACGGTGCTCCCTCGTAGGTGTCTGGCGCCCACATGTGGAACGGCACAAGCGCCATCTTAAACCCGAATCCTGCGATCAGCATAACCATCGCAAGCAGTATCGCTGGCGTTGTAACCAGACCCGGATTTGCTCCGAAGACCGAAGCTATCGTATCGATGTTCGTCGAACCAGTGAGCCCGTAGATATAGGACATACCAAAAACCATCAGCGATGATGATAGCCCGCCAATCAGGAAGTACTTCAGAGCCGCCTCGATCGACTTTGGATTACGCTTGTCAAAGCCAGCCATCGCATAAGTTGCGATACTGGCGAGTTCGAATCCGATGAAGAGTGTCAGCAGGTCCTTTGACATGGCAACAACCATCATTCCGACGGTTGCAAGCAGCATCATTGAGTAAAACTCATCCTGACGCTGATGTTCACCATACGCTTTCAGAGCCGAGATACAGACGAGAACTCCAACGATCAAGAACATCGCGTTGAAGATCTGTGAGAACGGATCGACTACGATCGCGCCGTAGAACGGTGCGCCCTCAAATGTGATGGCCCTGTCCCAGTTTTTGATCACAAGCCCGAGCGATGTAAGCAGTCCGACAAGGGTTATGTACCCAAGAATCTTCTTCTGCTCGATAAAGAGTCCTGTGAGCAGTACTATCACCGCTGTGGCAATCACGATCCCTTCGGGGAGTAGTGCTGTATAGTCTACCATGGGAATGCACCTCCTGCGGGTACATGAATTCCTCCTATCGGCAGAACATCACCGCTCATGATGAAATAGTCCGCGGTGGTGTGCATCATGTCTATAATCGGCGCTGGATAGATGCCGAGTATCACAAAGATGATTACCCAGACTGCAAGCGGTAAGAACTCAAACCACTTGATCTCCTTGACGTCTCCGAGGTACTCGTTGTACGGACCAAACATCGTTCGCTGCACAGCCCATAGATGGTAGCCGGCAGTAAACGGAATGCTGATCGCGGCAAGCGCCACGAAGATTGGCATCGTGTGGTAGCTTCCCGAAAGTATTCCGAACTCTGCCACAAATCCACTGCAGAGCGGAAGACCCAGTGATGCGAAGAATCCTGCAACCATGAGGATCGCCAGTTTCGGCATCTTCTTGGTGAGTCCGCCAAGGTCATCGATGATCCTTGTGTGCGTATGATGCTCGATCACACCGCAGCAGCCGAAGAGCACGCATGTGATGATCCCGTGTGAGAACATCTGGAACATTGCTCCTGTGTGCGCCACGACTCTGGCTGGATCCATTCCTGCAAGAACGCTTGCTGCAACACCGAGGGAGATGAATCCCATGTGCCCGATACTCGAGAATGCAACAAGCTTCTTCAAGTCCTTCTGTGCGAGTGCAGCAAACGGACTGTAAAGAATGCTTACCAGTCCGAATAACGCGATCAGGTAGATGAACCACGTGGATGCAACTCCCATCATCGGCAACAGTACCCGGAAGAGTCCGTAGCCGCCCATCTTCAAAAGGACGCCTGCCAGGATGATACTTCCGATCGTTGGCGCCTCAACGTGCGCATCAGGAAGCCATGTGTGGAATGGTACCGACGGCATCTTCACCATGAATCCGAACATGATTGTTACGAAGATGAAGTCGAGCCAGAACTGGCTGATCGGAAGAATTCCGTCCTTGTATGCGTTAACCAGCGTCGGTATATCGAATGTGTAGATCCCTGTCGAAGCTCCGTAGAAGTAGTACAGCGCAAATATCCCGAGCATCATCAGAACGCTTGCGATATGCGTGTAAATCAGGAACTTGATCGCAGAGTAGTCCTTTCTGGGTCCGCCCCATATTCCGATCAAGAAGAACATCGGCAGAAGCGTCAGTTCCCAGAATACGTAGAACATGAAGAAGTCCAGCGACACAAATACGCCGATCAATGTCAGGTCCATCAAGAGGAGGAGTGCAAAGAACTGGTTCGGTCTCTTGCTCTCTGTCCACGAGAATATCGTACAGAAGGCGCAGACGATTGTTGCCAGTATCACCATCGGCAGACTGATGCCGTCCACACCGACGTGATAGCCGATGCCTATCGATGGCATCCATGTTCCGGATTCCTCAAACGCATAATGCGTAACCGTACTGAAGTTTGCATCGTACATCAGGTACATCAATATCGCGATTGCGAGCGCACCAAACGACGATACGAGTGCAACGCCTCTTGCCTGTGCTGTGGTCTTTGTGAGCAGGGATAGTATCGCTCCTGCGAGCAATACCAGCATGAGGATCGTTATTAATCCCATGTTATAGCCCTCCTCTGAACATAATGACCAGTATCATCAACATGCTCACCCCAAAGATAACCGCGGGTGCGTAGTTCTGGACAACACCGGTCTGAAGCTTCCGTGAGACCTGTCCTGACTGGATCGTAATCCAGCTCAGTAGATTGACCACGCCGTCGATTACATACCTGTCGAGCACATCCCAGAACGTGAAGACCGTCATGATGATCTTCTCTGCGATGATGTCCTTGAAGAGGTA
>JAUWCK010000150.1 GCA_030609345.1 Methanosarcinales archaeon
GTTTCGAAGAGTTCAAGCAATGGTTTGTATCCCTCGGGAACCGGATCATCGATCATCGGGCGGCTTCCAAACTCAAAAATCTCGGGCGCCTCCCCCGGGCGCTTGGTTACGGAAAATCCATACACCACCGGAACGGTGTCGCCAATCTCGTCGATACGATCGATCAGATCATCGAGCATATCCTCGAAGATGTCGAAATCGATGGGTGCATCGTCATAACTTTTTCTTTTTCTCATGATGGTGTTCCTCACGACATCTTTGGTTGCTACCATAAAAAAGTTATTGTTCGGTCGAGCTTTGGGACAATGTTATTCGACCGCCGACCCTGCCACGTCATGGCAGCCCTCTGCAAGAGTCGCCTCCCACTTCCGCCTCGCCTTCACATCAGAGAGCATCGGCATGATCCGGTCGAGCCTCTCCCGCGCCCGCTCGAGCAGAGCAGGATCGATGACAGGCATCCTGGGTGCCGGGGCAGTCTTATGCTCCGGCACTGGCGCAACTATCACATGTGAGCGATCCGGGCGCACCCGCTTCCCGGAGGCGATGCTCTCGATCCCGCGCTCCCACTCTTCGCTCCACGCGGTATCGCATAGGGGCGTATGCACGACGCTGGTTCGATCAACAGCGATCGCATCGAGCCAGCACGCGCGTTCACATGCGCCGCAGAAGGTGCACCGGTCTGACGAGACAGCGATCTTCTTATCACCCGGGATGTACCATGCATTCGCAGGGCAGACATTGAAGCACGCATGGCAGCCAAGCGGGTCGCATCTTATGAGATGGTTCTCGATCAGCCGGATCTCGCCTTCAAACGGCTTGAAAATGTCGATAGCATCGTAAGGACAGACGCTTTTGCACCAGCCACATGCAACGCAATTATCACTGACCGACAGCGTGCCTGATACGCGGGGCGCAGCCACCTCTCTCGTGCCGGTGACCTTGATCGCATCCTCAGGACAGATATCCTCGCAGAGCACGCAGTAATCGCAAGCCACCTCATCGATTAAGATGTTTTCAAACGGTAACACAAGCGTCGACGGCGGAGCCGTTTCCGGATCAACAGGCGTTATCTCGCCCTTATCTTTTGGAATCAGGATGAACGCGTCGCAGAAGTATGCGCAGATGCCGCAGAAGTTGCACTTCTCCGTATCGATGCTGATCTCGCCGGTCACACCCTTCTTGAGCGGTGCGATCTCCTCCTTCTTCGGGAATGTGTACTCGACTGTGATCGCATCCGAACTGCATACCTGCTCGCAGAGACTGCACGGGAGACAGGACTCGTTTGGCTGTGCCTTTGGCTCGATATGTGGATAGCATTCCCGTTTTACGGAGTCTTTCCCATCGATATCCATCTTAACTGCTCTTGTAGGGCAGAATGCGGCACACATCCCGCAAAACGAGCATATATCAGGATCCATGAGAACAGGCGGCGCATCCAGTCCGGTTCCGATGGCGCACATATCGCCGAGTTCGAGCGCATCAGTCGGGCAGAGATCGACACAGATGCCGCAGCCGCAGCACCGCTTGTAATCGTAGTCGATCCTCTTTGTGACATCACCGGTACGCTTTGCGTAGATGATGTGAGAATCTGCGACTGTTTGCGAAACCTCTGACTGTGACAACATCGTTACAGTATATCTTTCCGTGCGATGATCTTCTGTTCTGCACGCAGTTCCTTGACGTAAGCCCTGCCTGTGACCTCGATGTTGCCTGCTGCATCCACGATTCCGGCTCTGATGTTCGGTCTGAGCATGACATCTCCACCTGCCGTGATATTCCCGCCAATCATTGCATGATCAAGCACGGTGCAGTCCTGCTCTGTCGTAACGCCCCCGTCGATCATCGAATGTGCGCCGATGATCGCGCTTGCTGCACATACCGAGCCCTTAATTGTAACATATTTCCTCAGTTCAAGAGACCCGGTAACGACAAGGTCGCTCCAGAAATCGGTGTTGTCACCGACGATCAGATTGCCATTCAGATGCACAGGTGTGTCAAAAAAAGACGACCCTTCGATGATAAAAGTATTGGAATCCTTGTGCCGCTTTATGAAATTGGTCTCCATGATGGAGAGTCATCGAGTATGAAACAATATAAAAGTTTTGTATATGTGAGGCAGACTGAGAAGACGTGATTACCCATAGCTCCTGATAACCTGCTCACGGTGCTGATAGAAGCACACCATCCCCGATCTTAACACCGAGATCGGCTGCGATCACTGGGCACTTTACCAGGAGCAGAAAGAAGATGTTGCCTGCTTCCTCGCTCAGTGTTTCGTAGTTTCCCTGCCCCTTGCTGATGATCATATCCGCCGATCGGTAGATCTCTACAAATTCCGGGTCGCACCGCTCAAGAATCGTCCCTGGCGTGTCCGATGTCGTCACGATCTCCGCGATGGAATCGATTCCGCAGAAGATAGCGTCGTCTATGGTTGCATCGTTGATGATTGGCTTTTTCTTTACGGCATACACGACATCCGCGTAATCCATTATTTCTTCGATGAGTATTCGGTCAAAAGCCACCTCTCCGGCATTATCTGCAAGATAGAGGATGTTCTCTGAATCTTCAAGCGATTCCACAAACAGGGGGTAGTCATTTATCGCAAATTTCTTTGTCAGTATGTCTTCTATCGTTTCTTCGACGTCGAACTGGATATCCGCACCAAAATCGATGATATTTCCAGCAATTGCGAGTTTCACCGCGGTAAACAGGCGATCATCCGATTTATACACGATATCTTTCAGATCAGGATACATCCCCATCGCAATCCGGTTGTATTCCATTTTAAGACTTTTATATGGATCGTCGCACCCGGTAATATCATGTACTATGGAATATATGGTGCATGCGATGAGAGGGGGGACGTAATCGAGCGGAGAATCCAGTAACTCCGCCATCACCGATTTCAGCACCTTCTCCTGCACTGCCGGATCATCGGTTACCGCCCTTGTAGCATTGAGCGACTGTTTCAGGAGGCAGGGAATGCATTCGAGACGTGCTTTCATCGTATCTCCATGATCTCTTTCAGTCTCGCGATCGCCTCTTTCTCGGCAGAGCCGCCGCATCTCTGCACGATCCGGTCATAATGCCCGATCAGATCGAGATATCGTGCGTCGTCGTTCAGACGGTACCGCGTTGCATGTACGAGCGCCTCTATCACCGCGTTTTTCCCCCTATTTATGCAGAGCAGCGGTTTATCACGAATCATGCCTTGCACCGGGGTCAATTCAAACAGATTTGCCTTCGACTGGCTGCATTCAAATAAAATCCATGCGCTTGCACGTACCAGCACCGGATAGTCCATACCATCGGGATATTCGAACGCTTCCGGACCCGGATCTCCGAATGTGCACTCCACATACATCATCGGGTCGTGGATGATGTTTGCAACGATCTTTCCGGTTCTGGCAGCGTTCTGCCGCGTATGCGATCCTGGAAAGAGTTGTACGCATACCCTGTCGTGATTTCTGATGATCCCGATGGGTGCAGCGTTTGGCAATGCCGAGTCTGATCTTGTTGTCGCGATGACCTCTGAGATCCCATCGAGGATTCCGAAGTCGGCTGGGTCTGGTTTGTCCATGTTCTCTAATCCTGTTCTGATCCTGTTGATCCTGCTTACGAAAGTGTTTCGGGTGTTTCAGTGTTCTGGATGTTCTGAAAGCGTTATGTGCAATACATCTCTATGAAGTCATATATGGCTATCTCAGTTATCGCCACCCCAGAGCGGTCAAAGATCGGGATCATGCAGGTCAAAGACTTCCAGAAGACTCCCATCTTCTGCGGCACGCTCACGCTTGCGAAAACCGAAAGAGGGATGCGCCCGCAGAAATTCATGTCAGAAAACCGCTTCAAAAAACCATCCGAAGCAATCGAGATGCTGAGAAGTGCAGACCTGATATTGCTTGCACCCGGGGATTCGAAGACCGCGCGGGAGTTTCTGGAGATGCTG
>JAUWCK010000090.1 GCA_030609345.1 Methanosarcinales archaeon
GATGGAGATTGACATATATGGCTATTCGATTGGGATTTGTAGTATCTGAGTTCAATCGTGACCTGACATACCAGATGGAACTCCTCGGGAGAGAACATGCAACGTTTCTTGGTGCGGATGTCGCCCGGACGATCATGGTTCCCGGAGTGTATGACATGCCGCTTGCGATCAAGAAACTCGTATCTGACGAGGGGATCGATGCGGTGGTGACAATCGGTTGTGTGATCGAAGGTGCAACCGGACACGATGAGATCGTGGTGCAACATGCAGCACGGAAGATCACGGACCTCTCGCTCGAATCCGGTAAGCCGGTCACACTCGGCATATCAGGTCCAAAGATGACCCGCATGGAAGCGCATCAGCGGGTGGATTATGCGAAGCGCGCTGTCGAGGCTGCTGTTAAGATGGTGAGCCGGCTCGGCGAGTAACTACAGAGTCCGAAACCCCCGCCCGGTCGCTTACAGCCACACCGCCCGAGTCCGATAGGTATAATTGGACTCGAACCAGTACATATAACAAATAGGTAAGGCGGTAATCAATGCATAACATTACACGAACTGGACTGATACTCACACTTGTTGGGACGATAGCCATTGCGGTTGCAAGTATCATCGTTGTACAGAATACGATGGCGCAACTTGGGATATGGCTGGTCACACTGATTCTGATAGCCATTGCAGGACTTAACGTGGAGCGACGCGCTCCCGACGAAGAAGTCAGACTGATATCCGAGAACAGCGAACTAAAGGAGGCAGAAAGGGGGAGAAACGAGTTCTTTGCAAGAACCGTTGAGGAACTGCGCATCCCGCTGACATCGATCGATGGGCATGTGGAACTACTTCTGGATCAGCATCTCGGCAAGATAACGAAACAGCAGAAGGATAGCCTGTATGCTGTAAAGCAGGAGATAAACCGCATCACACGGATGATCATCGATATCATCGAACTCGCAAATATCGAGACCGGGGATATTACGCTTAAAAAAGAGGAGATTTCGTTTGGCGGCATCATACACGATGTGACTGACCAGATGCAGCAGACGGTCGAACTCAAAGGATCCACGCTTACTATGGATGTGCCGGAGGATCTTCCGGTGATCAGCGGTGATCGCGATAGACTGACCCGTGCATTTGCAAACATCCTTATCAATGCAATAAAATTCACGTCAGAAGGGCGCATCTCAATAGCCGCGCATGTCAGGGACGGCGAGTTGCTGACATCGGTCTCGGACACAGGCATAGGGATTCCTGAGAATGCGATCGATAAGATATTCGATCGGTTCTATAAGGTGGATACCGCGTCGAGTGGGACCGGTCTTGGACTCCCGCTGGCAAAGGAGGTCATCGAGATGCACGGCGGGAGAATCTGGGCAGAAAGTAAGGAAGGAAAGGGCAGCACCTTCTCGTTCACCATCCCGGTCAATGGGTTGTAAGGATGCTCTGACCTTTTTACATTTTTTCGCAGATCAGAAATCGAAGAGAGAGGTCTGCGGCTTCTTCTCTTTTTTTTCCTCTTTCTCCTCTTTTTTTGGCTCCTTACGAGGCTTTTCGGGTTGCACACGAACCTCCGCCCGCACCGCTCCAGCCACCTCTTCGGATCCCTCTCTGTAAGCGCCAAATCTGCCGAACGTCTCGATGCGCTCTGACGTCTCGCCATCGGTCATCTCCCGCGCTTCCTGGTGGATCGTCTTCACCTTCTTTGTGCTTTTCTTGCTGCCGGTTATGTATGCAATCTCATCGAGGTCGAGATCCATCCGTGCTGCGAGGGGCACCGCATAATCGCTATCGGAAAACAATATCCTGATGAATGGAAGGACGTTTAACCGTGCGTATTTCTGGGAGACGTGGCATGTCAGGCCGATCTTTTCCGATACCGCGTCCCTTATCTGGCGGCTCGTCCGGGTGCTCTTGAGTCTGCGCCACCGCGATGGCGGCATGAACTTCGCTCCCGGGTATTCGCGGGATTTTGCAACCGCAACACCAGATGACATGATCGCGCCTGCATACCGCCACATCCGGTAGTTCTGGCGGAGCTGGACCCTGCCAAGAAAGAGATCGGCACGTGAAAGCATGGCAAAGCCGCGTGCCATGTCGGCGCCGCGATACTGTGCAGGCAGGTTCTCATCGATCCACTGGATGAGGTCGTCCGGGGTCTCATCTATGCCGTACGTTGCATTCAGCGCCTCTTTAATGTCCTTTCCCTTGAATATCTTCTTTAATGCATCAAATATCGTGTCTCTTGGATCTCGTGAAGATGTGACCACGTCTTTGACGTGCAATTCGTTTTTCCCTGCCGCCACTGCTTGCAGATCGTTGATCGCGCTCCTGACATCACCGTGTGCAGTCTCTGCGATCTTCTGAAGAACATCGATATCGCAGGAAATCTCCTCGTTCTGGCATATCTTATTGAGTACCGGGATTATCGACCTGCTCTGCATCGAACGAAAGGCGATTGGCACGCACAGGTTCTTGATGCTCGGTGAAACCCCGTACAAATCGTTTGCCGTCAGAAGAATCGGCTGCGATGTGTCTTTGATGATTCGGGCAAGCGCCTGCGCTCCGCCCCGGTCGGCAGTACCATGGATGTTGTCTGCCTCATCGAGCACGATCAACCTGATGCCGCCGCAGAGCGCTGCCGTTTTGGAGGCTGATCCAGCGACCTTCCGGATCGCAGCCGCTGTCCGCTGGTCGCTCGCGTTCAGTTCGATCACCTCCCAGTTAAAATCATGCGCAAGTGCATAAGCTGCCGTTGTTTTGCCAATTCCCGGCTTCCCATACAGGATTGCCGCTTTCTTGTCAGGCATTCCATGTTTCCACGCTTTAGCCCACGCGCAGAGGTCGCTCACTGGTTTGTTGTTGCCCGCGATTCTGGCGAGTGTTTTTGGCCTGTACTTCTCAGACCACTCGATACTCTCATCTGGTGTGTAGTCCTGTGCATCATCCGGTCTGCTCATCGATAGCCCTCGCTGCAACTTTTCCTGCGCTCAATCACCCGAGATCGCGGTTCCAAACTCGCAGATCCACTCGTTTTGCTCTGACATCCATCAGGTGGATCGCTGGCGTCATCTTCTCTCTTTCCGATATGGTGAAGGACATGGCGTCCCCGTCTCAGGTATGGCAAACTTATGTATGGCTTCGTCTTGATCAAAAAGATGTTGGTCACCGATCACATCCGATCCGGCTGCACCGAGGTCTTGCATGTACCACAACTGAGCATCATACGGTGCTCGGGAGTTCCGCGCAACCAGTTGCTGTTCTTCGCCTGATAGCGTCAAGGAATAACGGTGGCATAGTGAACTTCAAAAGCTCATCGTGAATGTGTTGGTATATCCTATATATATGAAGACTCCGTGCTGTAGAACATCCCGCCCGATAAGACATTGGATATGTTGTCCTTTCAGTGGAGCTCCGATCACCGCGGTTTCGACAATAACGTTATTCGGAAAAAGTAATCGCACTATATATTCATAGCATTCAACATTGGTCGATGATGGCGTGTTGATTGACACGACACCAATAGGATTGAGGCCAAGTTGCGCCGGGATATCTTCTTGTATGACCGTTCCCGTGGCTCCAGTATCAATCATTGCATTCACTATAGCTGGAGTTGGTACGGATTGGTCGTCTTTTCGTAAAACCTCTTCGATTATTGACCCCACAGCAAGCTGAATGTCAACAAGAGGACCAGTTCCGTACAGGCATAGGCACTTGTTTGGTAAACGACGCCATCTATACCCCTAACAGATTCGAGGTGAAGTTTTGAGGCGTTTCAATCTCAACGATCTGCTTCACTAGAAATGGCACCATACCAAAACGCTCGTATCCCTGTCGAATGGCATCGAGTTTTGTATCGAATACGTCAAAAAAATCCCCGTTTTTTATGAGTGCGAACTTCCCTTTATATTTGCCAATAAGTTCAGCCTTTTTGGTTTCGTATGTCTGAAGTTCTTTCTCAAGCAGATTTGTCATGATGATCACGCCACCTCATGTATTTATAATCATTGTTGCCATGATATTTAAGCCTAACTAACCCCCGCGGACCCGCCCCGACCTCCACACACGCTTGCACCAGCCCCCTCACCTGATCACATGCACAGCAGCCGCCTTGAACGACACGCAGACCGGGCTCCCTGCATTAATCCCCATCGCTGCTGCGGATTGTTTCGTGATCAGCGCAACGACAGCAACTCCGCAGTCAATCTTGACGCGTGTCAGCGCTCCGTACGGCGTCATCTGCGTAACCGTCCCGTGAAATGCGTTTCTCACACTGCTCTCGCGGTGATCACGGTCCCCACGCTCGATCTCGGAAGCCACAGCCCCGACAGACACGAAAACATCCTCGGGACGCAGGCAGACGCGTACGTGTTCGCCCGCGCTGTAACCGGAAACCGCCTCCACAACATGCGCCCCAACCTCGATCGTGGCAAGCCCGCCCTCGTTTGAGACGACACTTCCCTCGAGGATGTTCTCGGTGCCGACAAACTCAGCGATCTCGGCATTCGCAGGCGAATTGAATATCTCTTCAGGCGTTCCTGCCTGCACGATCCGCCCCCGGATCATCACAGCGATCCTGTCGGCAAGCATCGCAGCCTCGGTCTGGTCATGCGTGACATGGATCGTCGTGAGCCCTGCCTCGTGGTGAATCCTCTTTAGCTCGTCCCGAAGCATGTTCTGCGTCTGGTTGTCGAGCGCAGAGAGCGGCTCGTCGAGTAGGAGGATCTCAGGGTCCACTACGATCGCCCGCGCAAGTGCAACCCGCTGCTGCTCTCCGCCTGATAGCGTCAGCGAATAACGGTGCGAGAGGTGAGCTATGCCAAGGAGCTCCATTATCTCCTGTACTCTTCTTCTTCGCTCATCGCGAGGGGTTTTTTTGAGCTTCAATCCGAATTCTATATTCTCTTCCACGTTTAAATGCGGGAAAATCGAATAATCCTGATACACGAAGCCGATCTTCCGCTGTTCTGGCAGGAGGTTGGAAACATCTGTTTTACCGATCATGATGCCGCCGCTGTCAGGATGGTAAAAACCCGCGATCAACTCGAGCAGCAAAGTCTTTCCGGATGCGGTCGGTCCCAGGATTACGAAGTACTCCCCCTCTTCGATATGCAGATTGATGTTGAGCGAAAACTCCTTCCAGTCTCTCGATAGGTTTTTAATCTCGATCATAGTTCGAACCCGAATAGTCTCAGCTGGTAACTCATCAGGCAACGAAAACTTCCATGAACCGTACCAACGATATGATGTCCGGTAATGTCCTACGCAATGACGCCTTCATAGACATAAGTCCTACCGATTGGTGTATACAACTCCGTAGTCCTCTGTTTAAGCTCTGACCTGATCTCTTCTATCTTTTTGTGGACTTCTTTCGTATACAACCTTTCGCCGCACTTTTCACATACACCGGCTTTAATTCTCAGGATCGCCACATCGTTTCCGCCTTT
>JAUWCK010000010.1 GCA_030609345.1 Methanosarcinales archaeon
TGGCGTGATCGCAGCCAATGTATCGATAATCAGGGATTCCGATCTCGACGATGCGCTCTTCATCTTCGAAAGTGTGATGAAGAGCGGTCTTGGGGTCGGATCGTATATCCGGGTGATCCGGGATCAGGCATCGTTTGGGAATATCCGGCTGGAGAGTCACGAATGCGCAATCGTAACACCGTGCAGCATCACGATCGACAGTGTCCTGCTAAAGGGCGGAGTTCCTGTGCGACCCGTACTCGGGGGCATTGTGCAGATCAAAAAAGGAGTTCCTGTGCGGTTTACCGACATCCTGACTTACGAAAGCACGACTATCGATCCGATCGATGCGCTCATGTCGCAGGAACTGACATCGGTGACAGATGCCATCTCCACAGGGTCTGGCAAGATCCTCGCAAACGTGAGGGTCGTGCCGATGCACGCACGCGAGAGGGTAGAGGGGATACTCCTGACACTTAAATTGGCTAACTTCGACAGCATCCTCTTTGTGAGCGAACCGAACACCGAGGTACTTGGCGTCCCGATCGAGCGCGATCACATCGGCATCGTTGCGATCGGCGGGACGAACCCGATGGCAGCGGTGCAGGAGCAGGGCATCCCGATCCGAACACATGCGCTCTCGGAACTGATCGACATCGATGAGATGGAGATGGTGTGAGACTTAAGACCCTATGGGAAAGTGTAAGCGATGTGTTGAGCCTTACCAGTTAAATACACGGCTCGCCCTCGTGTTGACAATATCCAAAGTTTGCCGGCTCGGGACCTTGCTCACCGGTCCAGCACGATCAGCGCCACATCCTGATCGTCCTCGATGCATGTTCCATGAATCGGATGATCGCCGCAGACGATCACGCATGTATTCCGGTCGAGATGACCGCAAATCTCGCTTATGTGGCTATCGATGCGTTCTGCTGCATAAGCAAGTTCATCGAAACTCCGCGCCTCATGCGCATACCTGTCGATCGCCCTGAAATGCACCGCCATGAGAACCGGCTCATGTTTCAGGAGATCGACCGTATGCTCCTTGATCTTTGTATCATAGTCGAGCATGTCACTGCTATCGTCCACGCCTGCAACAAGATCGATCTTCGTCTTCATCGCTTTCGCGCCCTCGCTCTCGATCACGACCGCTGATTTGATGCCGTGCTCCTCCGCAAGCTCGAGTATCGATTTGATCGGCGAGGTGCAGACGTCAGCAGTGGTGAATGTGCGGTGGGTATCCGGACGGCATCCCGTGAGGATCGATGTGATCGCTGGCGTCGTGTGATCTGCCACAGCCCTGCACCTGATGACGGTGCCCTGCACGTGGGGCATGTAGGGTCGCAACCGCTGGTACGTGAAATAGCCGAGACTGTCAACGATTGCCAATACCACCCGGTCGCATCGTTGCAGGCGATCGGTCAGTTCCGGTATCGCCACCCCATCCGCACCGGGAAGCGGGATGCCTAATAATTCAGCAATCGTTGGTGCAATATCAACAAGACTTCTGGTGGGGGGCGCAGTCATCATTTGGTGCGGTCGCCCTCCGGACCGGATATGAACAACTCGATCCATGATACGTTGATCATGTCACCCCGTTTCCCTTCCATCTCTTCTGTTCCGATCTTAATATCTGTCACCTTCATGTCTGTCAGGTACCGATTCCGGGTCGCCTCGACAGCGTCCACTGCACGCGAGATTGAATGCCCGCGCGCCTTTACCACCACATCGCTTGTGCCTTTGCTGAACTGTGCCATGATCGCCATGACATAATCCATCACGCCTTTCTTGCCCACGAATACGACGTTATCATCTGATCCGCCGATAGGGGGCGTTGTGTCTGCATCGCTTGTTTCTGGTGTCATCTGACTAACCTCTCCTTATTCGCGTTATGTAACTTCCATCAGACAAGTTAGCATCGAGTGTATATAACGATGACGTTTTTTGGGGCTGCCACACAGCTTATGGCGCCCGGATCAGGAAACTGCTATCATACCCGAAACGTACGTGTTTAGCTAACCACAAGATTACACAGATTTTCACAAGAAAGTATGGAGAAGGGTACTGTCGATTTTTCCGGTGAAATCGCCAGTGCCCTTAGATTCTACCGCAGAGTGCGCAGAGCCACGCAGAGGGTTGAAAACGGTCTCGAAACTCTGCGCCCTCCGCGTTCTCCGCGGTGATAAATCACTTGATTTTCAGACAGTATCATGAAGAAGTAAGATATAAAATATAAAACTAACCAATGTCCCATGTCTAATACCATACTCTTGTGTTAATCTCGTGAAATCTCGTGGTTTTTTTCGCCGCATCTAAACACATACCCCGAAACCAGCCCCAGCCCACGCACAGGCGATTCCGTCTGCGAACCTTTTCACTCCGGATGATCCGCAGCCGTGTGGTGCTGATACTTGCCGCGGACAGCACCGACCTCTGTGTGCGTGTGCTTGTGGATGTGCAGGTGTATATGCCCGGCTTCGTTCTCGATCGTCCGCGTCAGGTTCCTGACTGCGCCATCGATCGAGAGCGGGAGCACATCGCACGGATACCCGAACGCCTGCAGGACCTCAAAGAACTGCATGATCGTCGGAACATCGAGCCCTGCCGCAACAAGCATCCCTGCGTCTGCGAAGACCTCGCGGGTGGTTCCGTCCGCAATAACGGTCTTACGGAGGACGATGACCCGGTCTGCAAGATCAGGGATCGCGTTTACGTCGTGTGTGATGATAATAAGGGTTTTTCCCTCGTCTTTCAGCGACTTAAGGATCTCTATCAGGTAAGCCCTGCTCTTCGGATCCAGGTTGGCTGTGGGCTCGTCCATCGCTATGATCTCCGGATCCATCGAAAGAACCGTCGCTATCGCGGCACGCTTCTTCTCGCCGCCGCTTAAGTGGTGCGATACCCGCTCTTCGTAGCCGGCAAGCCCGACCCGCTCAAGTGAGTCCTTGACCCGCCGCTTCACCTCATCTTTCGCAACACCGAGGTTGATCGGACCGAATGCGACGTCATCGGCAAGAAGCGGCATAAAAAGCATGTCATCAGGGTCCTGGAAGACGATCCCGATCTTTTTCGGCATCTCGTGCACTTTTCTGGGATCGATCGGTTCGCCGAGTATCTCGACTGCTCCGCGTGATTTTTTGCTGTGAAGGATGCCGTTTAAGTGAAGGAGGAGCGTTGATTTGCCTGCGCCGTTTGGTCCGACGAGCGCTACGGATTCTCCTTTCTCGATCTCGAATGAGACGTGCTCGAGCGCGACCGTGCCGTCAGGATATGTGTAATTCAGATCGTGGACGCGTAACGCCCGTGAAAAATTCTCCGTCCCGGGCGTCGACGGCGAAGCCGTTATCGCAACCATCAGAACCCCCGGGTTGCGCTGAATGTGTCAGATGTTGCTGCCACCTGCAGGAGAACCGCGAATCCGACGACGACTGCGGTGTTGACCCAGTCCTGCCTTCGGGCGTGGAACTCGTGCAGCGTTGCGACTGTTCCTGAGTACCCTTTTGACCTCATCGCATAGAAGACGCGGTCTGCCCGTTCGTAGCTCTTCACAAAGAGCATTGCAATCGCCTTGCTGATCGTTGTGAGTGTGTACAGGTTGCCCCGCCTCTTAAAGCCCCTTGATGCAAGCGAGCGATCCATCCGCGTGAACTCATCATCCAGCACAAAGATGTATCGGTACGTGAATGCGAACATCTGTACCAGCTTGTTTGGCAGATGCAGACCCTCAAGTGCCTTTATTGTGATGTCCATCTTGGATGTGCCGATCATCGGAAAGATCAGCATCACTGCGGTGAGTGCTTTTAGTACGATCATCGCTGCGAACTTGACGTATTCGATCCCTCTGTAACTCAGTGTGATTCCGCCGAAGCTCGCTATCTCGACTCCATCGCCTATGATTGTGAACGGGATGATGATGAAGAACGGCAGCACAAGGACGAATACCACTTTCATGCGAGAGAGAACGAAGGAAAGCGGTATTTTTGATATGCAGGTCAGAATAATTGCGAATATCATGCCGATCACGACCAGTTGAAGGTTATAGAGAAGTATGACTGAAAATATCAGCGTGAAGATGGATACGAGTCTGAAACGGGGATCCCATCTGTGGATCGGTGAGGAGATTCCCGCGTATCGGTCGATCTCTGAAATCATGTCGGTTCAGGTCTTCCCGAACATTTCGGGTTTGACTGTTGCAATATACCCGGCGAGCACTCCGGTGAAGATCGCCTCGATTGCGATAATCGGGATGTGCGCGGTCACGACAAACACCGTCGTCTCATAAAACTCCTCGCCGGTCGTAATCAGTTCTGCCGCAAGAAACAGGAGTGCAAGCATCACACCAACTCCGCCTGCGATCGCACCAAATAGCAATGCCTTATTCTTTGTTTCGGGTTTGATGTCGAGTTTGGTCCCGGTTTTGAATATCAGGTAGGCGACCAGAGCGGGTACCCCCATGTTGACGGTGTTGATCCCGATCGTTGTGATTCCGCCGTGCCCGAAGAGGAAGCACTGCATGACGAGCGCGACAAAGATGCATGGAAACGCAAGTATTCCAAGCATCACGCCTGCAAAGCCGTTTAATATGAAGTGAACACTCGTGGGTCCTATCTGCATGTGGATGAGTGACGCGACAAAGACCGCGGCTGTGATGACCGAGAGTTTTGGTACGTCCTCTGTCTTCATCTTTGAGAGCGCATAAGCAAGGATTACAACTGTCACCGCCCAGCCGCTTTCCCAGAGCCATGGATCAAGAACGCCATCCGAGATGTGTACCATTTATGTCATCCTCTACTTGTTTTCATACTCTTTCTTCATCTTCCGGGCTGCGAAAAACATTCCGATCCCGGCAAGTCCAGCCAGATATCCGAAACCCGCAAGCACTCTCGCAAATAGTGGCAGCTCTGCTGCCTCCTGCCCTGATCCACTCATCAGGTTAAACGTCTTTTCAGCTCTGTGCCCTGTTGCCTCCACTACCACCCGGTATCCGGACACGCCCAGCTTTGGCTTGAACTGGAAGATACCTTTTTCATCAGTCTTGTCTTTGAGGTACAGTTCTTCGCCGTTTGTAGTGTTTGCATATATCTCCACATTTGCACCCGCCATGGGATCGCCTCCACCGTACCATGCCTTTACCTGCACACCGGTTACCTGTTCCTTTACGTACACCCTGTGTGCGGATGCAGGCATCGATACCATACACAGGATCAGTAGCAGTGCCAGAACGATCCGGATTCTGATTGTTTTCATTCCTTGATACCTTCTTTAGAAAGTTAATAAAGGATCGGCAGGGGCTGTAAAACCCCTATCGATCCGGAGTTGGAGGTTCTCACTTCCGTCTAATTGCAAGGAAGAGCGCACCAAGAATTCCGGCTGCACCAAGGATGACTCCAAATCCAGGCGTGCTGGATGTTCCTGCTGCTGCTTCCTTCGCCTCTTCTGCCGCCTGCTTGGCTTCCTTCACTGCCTGCTCAAGTTCCGCAGATGCTGCAGACGAGATCGAGGATGATTCCACCGGCGGGAACGCATCGAGTACCGGAACGATGAAGACGCCTCTTATGGTACGCCCTCCGGTATCGCTCTCTTTCGCTGCACAGACAAACCAGATTCCAGGCTCGTCAAGAGTGTAGGAGAAGTCTCCGTTCTGATTGGTCGTGACCTGTCTTGTGAACACCATCGGCGGGTCGTACGAGAACTTCTTCTCCGCAACCTCTACGATCTCCTTGCCGACGTCCAGCGTGTGGTACTGCTCGACCTCAACGGTAGCACCTGGAAGCGCTTGACCCTTGTACTTCGCATTTCCAGAGAAGACAAAGCCCTCTTCCATGCCGTACGGTCTTACATACGGGATGACTTCGGTCTGCTCCGTTGCAACCTCTGAATCCCAGCCACACCATGTCTCTTCGCCGCAGTGGATCACGGCTTTGCAGTAGTCGATCAGGTTCTCATCCGGGTCATCGTATTTCACCAATACGATGGAATCGCCGTCCTGATCAACAGTGAATGATGCTTTGTAAGCTACAAAATCGCCTGGACTTCCGTCCTCATGCTGTCCCGGAACAGTGATCTGTTCGGGCGTAAGCTGTTCGACCGCACCATCTGGCTTCGTGACCGAAATTTCTGGCGCAGATGCCATGTCGAATGATATGTGCTCGTAGGGGTGACCCCACATCACACATACGGTCTTTGTCTCGCCAAGTGTTGCGATATAGTCCTCAGGTGCCACATCCCATACGGTAGCCTCGCTATCACTCGGAAAGACCATCGTAAAATGCGCACCTGCCATACCGTTACACGCAATCAGCAGCAACGCTGCGAACGCGATTGTTATTACGCTTTTATTCATGTTTGTTACCTCCTGTGTTATTCAATATATGCGAGATATACGATAGATATTATCTCGATTGATACTCTGTTACAATCATGCGCTATATATGGTTTGTGGACGCGCAGAGCCCATCCACTAAATCATGACCCTTCCACCCACCACAAAAATCCTTTCAGATCTGAGTAGTATCACTCACTCATCATCGAATGATTATTCCGATGGTATGATACTTCTATTCCCTTTCTTCACACATTCTACATCAGAAATGATAGTATCCAAGCAAACAAACCACTGTATAGTCCCAAATGTTTTGACTTTATATACTCCCCTCACTTTCTAAATTTTCTTACAATCCTGCCCCATCCGCTTGAGGAAGACGTTCAGCTTACATCCATCCGGAAGTCTTGACCAAAATACATCCTCCGGCGTCTGAAGATAATGCTTTGTATCCAGGCTTTCATGATACCGTACTGTGTTATACCATTTTACAAAATCTGCAAAACTCTTGAATTTCATTCGTTGTTTTTCGTACAGATCGTGCCATTTTTCGACCTTTCCGTTGGTCTGCGGATGTTTAACCCTCGCTTTGATGTGCTTTATGCCGTGCCCTTTCAGGAATGCCTCGAACTTGCTTTCACTCTCGCCATGTTTGTCTTTCTTATTCGCATAATATTGGCTTCCCCTATCGGTTATTATCTGTTCTACCTTTCGGATCCATCCATACTCATCCAGCACAGCCTCCACAATACTGATGCTGTTTTCACCAGTAGCCGCATCAAATTCATCACCTGCCAGGATGTATCTTGAGCTGTCATCCAAAGCCACCGACACTTCTTTTTTATTGATCTTACTTGTATGCCAGTCTAAATGGATAGCGGTCAGGCTATGCTTCCGTTTGTACCGGATCCAGTCTTTTCGACGTTTCTTTTTATTATTATTCTACTGCGAGAAGCTCATTTTTCAAAAGAACTTGATGGATGCGGTTATACGGAATGTGCTTCCCGTACTTGAACTCGATTATTTTCTCAGAGCCTTCTCGCGCCCAATTTTTGCTCTTCCTGCACCTTGAGTATTAGCTCCTCCAAGCCTTCATCCATTTCTTTCTTCTTCCGACCAAATTTTTTAATCGGTATCGGCTCATGGTGCTTTATCCAGTGCATCCAAACTCTCTTAACAGTGGATTCACTTAATTTCATGTATTGGGCAATGTTTTTAGTACTGTCATTTTTGGTCTTTGTCCGAATTATATACCTTATTTTCTTTTCTGTTAATTTTATGACTTTATTTCGTCGTCCCATGTGGAAAAGATGGGTATATAAAGTCAAAGGTTTCGGGACTATACATGGGTTCAGCCCAACCATAACACTTAAGTATCTGGGAATTATACAAAACTACCATCAAATAAATCCAATTATTAAAATCGCAGAGGATGGGTAATCATAATGGCATGGCAGTTGAGCGTTGTTATCATTATTTCCACCCTGATTATGCTTGTATTATACTTTCTGGCTTTCGTGCCAGGGGAATGCCGCATAAAGAAGCGTGGATATACGACAAGACAGTTGATTAACGGGTACTGGCCCTATGTACTGTTAGCCGCTGCCGTGTATGGACTGATGCAGGCGCAGTTTCCGATACAGCGGGAACTGAACCTGTTTGTGAACTATGACTGCACCCACTATATCGAATACATCGAAGGAGATATGGTTGCGGTCTTCCAGAGCCATGTGTATCCCGCGCTCACGTATCTGATGACGTTTGTGTATCTGGTACTATTCTCATCGGTTATGATCTTCACATTCCTCATACTTGCATATACGGAGCAGATGAGAGCGCTAAAATGGTTTTCTCTCGTGTTCGTACTCAATTATCTGATCGCGTTCCCGTTTTACCTGCTCTTCCCGGTCAAGGTCACAGGTTACGCGCTGTCTGGCATCCAGCCGCTCATGTACGAACTGCATCCGATGATCTATGAAGGCATAACCACTGTGGACCCTCTCGACAACTGTTTCCCGAGTCTTCATGCAGCACTCGTCTTCAGCGCGCTGCTGGTCATCAACACAACCGATCTTCGCAGGTACACGACATTTCTGGCATTCGCATTCCTTACAATCGTCTTTGCCACACTGTATCTCGGGGTGCACTGGGCGACAGATATTGTGGCTGGTATGATGCTCTCATTCTTCACCTTCTACACCGCAAAACACTATGGCGAGCCGATCCTTAACTATATGAATAATGTTGCTGTACGGTTTGAGAGGCTGATCGGTGTTGAGGAGACTGTTGTCTGCACCGCATGTGCATGCAATATCGTGATCGTGCCGCATCTGCGATCTGTGAGATGCCCGCAATGCGGTGCGGTGATCGAGCACAGCGTACTGTGACTGTGCCGACCATAACCTTATTAACCAGAAACTCGCCAGTTCCACTAATGAAGGCAATAAACATACTCTTAATTACAATCGTCGGCATCTCGCTTCTGATGGCTGGATGCGTCGATGATGAACTCACTTCCGAACAGATTGAGCAGCAGATTATGGCGCATCAGGACAGTGTGCAGAGTTTCACCTGCAACATGGTCATGACAAGCAACAACGAGACCATGGTCATGGACTATGCGTACAAGCAGCCGAACATGATCCGGATGGCATATACGGAACCTTCCGAAGTGGCTGGACAGGTCATGGTTTCGAATGGCACGTACATCTGGATGTATGATCCTGCCGAGAACGTAGTCAAGACGGCAAACATTCCGGAGTATGCACAGACGAACCGATCCAGGGATGCCCTGTTCCTCAAGGATCTGATCGATACATGCACGATCGTTCCGAATGGAGCTGAAACAATCTCAGGGCGCCAATGTTACAGGATTACGGCGACACCTGAGGATATGCCTATGTCAGTTGAGGTGTGGCTCGATAAATGGAACTGGATGCCACTTAAGATCGAGACGTACCAGAACGGCGAACTCCTGATGAGCATGGAGTATCGGGACATAGAGTTCAATGTGGATATCCCGAACAGCACATTCGAATTCGAGATACCGGAAGGCGCAACCGTCGAATCGACAGACGAGGCGGCGGCACCAGAGACGATGACCCTTGAAGAGGCGCAGGCAGAGGTTTTGTTTGATATTAAGGAGCCAGTGTATCTGCCGCCGGGTTACGAGATGGAGAGTGTCATGGTCACTCCTGTTTCGGCATTCGAGGAGGGCGTGGTCCTTGTATACGCCAATGCGACCGATGAAAACATGCTATCATCGCAGCTCACAATGGTTCAACTGGTCGAGAGTGTATACAACGAATCCACAGAGCCGCCAATGTCGCCTGAAGGCGATAACGAGACGATCACAATTGGCGACGGATATGACTGCACGATGACGACGATGGAAACGCCATTTGGTAAGACCGTGGTGCTCCAGTGGAACGATGGTGCACGTGATTACATGCTTGCCAGTTCGCTTGACCGGGAAGCGATGATCGATATCGCTAATTCGATCTGATCGTCACGGTACAAGTCCGGAAGCTGCCGGCTCAACGCCAGTGTTGGGTCGGTGCCAACAGAGGTTATCATGACCATCTACGAACTCGGCGAGACCGCGGTCGTCAGAGCGATCATCCGGAATCTGGATATCGAATTTGAGGACTGTGCCGTAATCGATATCACAGATGCCGAATATCTGGTCGCAACCACTGATATGTTCCACCGGACGACCGACTTTCCAGAGGAGATGAGCGCATGGCAGATCGGCTGGATGTCTGCGGCAGGCACATTAAGCGATATCGCCGCGATGGGTGCGCACCCTTATGGGCTGCTCGTATCGATCGGGCTTCCCGACCTTCCGCTGGCATTCGTGGAATCGATGATCGATGGAATGAGCGCATGTACACGCGAATGCGGCACAGCCATCATCGGTGGGGACACGGATTCGCATCAGGAACTGACGATCTCGGGAACTGCGCTGGGGCATGTGCGAAAGGATCAGATCCTCCGGAGGCGTGGCGCGCAGATCGGCGATCTGGTCTGTGTCACAGGGCACCTCGGAACCGCAGGGGCTGGCATGAGGGCACTGGAATTGGGGCTAGCTGCGGATGATCCGGTTGCGGTAAAGAAATTATTCGAGCCGATTCCACGAATAGCCGAAGGGATATCGCTTGCAGAATCAAAAGCAGTCACCTCGATGATGGATAACAGCGACGGGCTTTCATTATCGCTCTATCAACTGGCAGAGGTGAACGGATGCGGGTTTACGATACATGCAGACTCGCTTCCGGTGCTGCCGGGACTGGACCCGGATAGGGGGTTGGGTCCGGATCTTGAGCTGGCACTGTACGCTGGCGGAGACTTCGAGTTGCTCTTCACAGTTGCGTCGACGAGACTCGATGATGCCCTGGATGCGTGTGAACTGACCGTTATCGGAGAGGTGACGCCGGTGGCGAGGGGGATAACACTTGACGGAACGAGAGAGATCGAGCGAAAAGGTTATCGATCATTATGATACCAAAATATAATTATGCTCACGATAGCCAATGTCTCGAGGGTCTTTGAATCAGAGACTGGAAGGGTTGAAGCGCTTCGCAATATCAATCTCGAGGTCTGTGACAAGGAGTTTCTCTGCTTTATCGGCCCATCCGGATGCGGCAAGACGACACTTCTGCGGATCGTTGCCGGGCTTGATCAACCGACCTCTGGGGAGGTGCTCCTTGAGGGTAAGGTGATAAAATCGCCAGATCCGGAGCGGGGCATGGTATTTCAGGAGTATTCGCTATTTCCGTGGAGAACAATAATCGATAACATCGCTTTCGGGCTGGAGATGAAGGGGGAGTCGAAGGAGGAGCGGCGCAGAATCGCGCTGAAATACCTGGAACTGGTCGGGCTGGAAGCGTTCGAGCGCAGTTATCCGTATGAGCTTTCAGGAGGGATGCGGCAGCGGGTTGCGATTGCAAGGGCGCTTGCAAACGATCCGAAAGTGCTCCTGATGGATGAGCCGTTCGGATCGGTCGATGCCCAGACAAGAAACTTCCTGCAGGGCGAACTGCTGCGGATATGGGGGGAGACGCGAAAGACCGTGCTCTTCATCACGCACAGTATCGATGAAGCGGTCTATCTCGCTGACCGGGTGGTTGTGTTATCTGCGAGGCCGGGGCAGATCCGCGAGATCATAAAGATCGATCTCGAGAGGCCGCGACTGAGGACGAGCGTTGAAGTGAATGTGATACGCGAGCGTCTCTTAGGCTTGCTCGGGGAAGAGCAGGCACGGGGATGCGGCGAGACTGTCTGCTGGACTGGCATCTGATCGAACCTGCTCAATAACCGTGAGTTTTTTTGGTATTCTCACCGCTGAAGATCGGGTCAGTCTTGAAACTCTACGCCCTGCCAACGGCTTTGCTAACGCATTCCGTGGCAAATTACCACAAATTACTCGAACACGGCACAATCGGAAAATCTGTCGTAGTCAAATTGAGGATACACAATAGTGAGAACCACGAGATTTCTGTGTTAATCTTGTGTAATCTCGTGGTTGAAAATCATAGAGAATGCGACGGTTGTCGCCACAGTGTTTGGCTATGACAAAATCCTGTGAAATCACTATATCTTTAAATTTTAACGCAAGCGTCGACGGCAGAGCCGTTACCGCAAAGCACGCAGAGGATCGGATCGAAACTCTGCGTTCGGCACTGCTTCGCAGACCGCGGTGATAAATCACTCGGATTTTTGGACAGTGCCCTCGAACACGTACTTCTGACTCACCGCGCGGACTTTGCGACCCGCTCGAGGCTCTGCTTCTGGTTGATCGAATAACTCCTCACATCATACGATGCAGCAGCCATGATTTCATCAGCGAGACTCGTTGTTATGGACCGCTTGCTCTTGAATGCGGAACGGCGTGCCCCTTCGGCGATGAATCGCAGCGCGATATCCACTCTGCGCTGGGGCGATGTATCGACAGCCTTCGGCACAGCGATCCCACCGTATTTGAGACGGACAACCTCTTCCCGGGGTCCTGCATTGGCGACGGCATCGACGAGAGCCTGGACCGGGTTCTGCCCGGTCTTCTCGTGGATGATATCAAATGCTGATACGACGATGCTGTAAGCGCGCTGCTTTTTGCCGGTGTTCGCCGCTTTCTGCATGATCTTGTTGATCAGCCGTTCAACGATCGATACACTGGACTTGTTGAACTGACGGCTGCTATGTTTGCCGCCGGTATGCAGCACGATTCTCGGACTGAGATCTACATACCTTCTGGTGCCCATATCCTTAGTTTCGACCTCTGATAGATCCCATTTGTCAAATAACTTATCCATCTGATCACCTGATTGGCTTCTCTCTCCGCCCGATCACCATCTCGCGAAGCGTCACATCGTTTACAGCGGTCACCTTGAATCTAACTCCAGGCAGGTCGCCCATGGAACCTGACATCATTCCGCCGATACGCTCGACTGTCACCTCGTCGTGCTCATCGATGAAATTGATCGCGCCATCACCCGGACAGAATGCGGTAACCTGCTTTCCATTCTTGATTAGCTGTATCCGAACGCACTTACGGATCGCGGAATTTGGCTGCTTTGCCTCGACCCCGATCTTCTGAAGCACGATTCCTCGCCCCTGCGGAGCACCGCTGAGCGGATCTGCTTTGATATTCAGGCGGAGAGCGCGGCTGCTGTAGTTACGATCACTCCATCTGGATTTCTTTCGGTCTTTTTGTAGTTTGCGAGCTGCATATTTTCCTTTGCCCATGTTATTCCTCCTCTCTTGATCTCGAACTTAAACCTTATCTGATGATCACGTCGTCGATGTTATGATGCCGCTGTGCAAGCATCCGCATCTTTTCGATGTTTCTGCCATCCCTGCCGATAGCAAGCCCCTTCTCGCTCGGGGGAACGTCCACGTACACAATCCGCCTTCCGCCGCGCACCACCCGTTCGACTCCGACCACCTTCGCTGGCTGCGCCGCGTTCTTCATAAACGTTTCAAGGTCCTCGGTATACTCCACGATCTCAACTGGCTTGCCGATGGATTTCTTGACCCTGTTGATGTGTTCGCCGTTTCTGCCGATAGCAAGCCCCATGTCGCCGGTTCTGACCACATACAGTACCCGATCGCCTTCATCGATGCAGTCTCGTGCCGTAGCTCCTGTGAGACTCTCGAAGAGCGCGATGTACCTGACACCTTCTGTGGTAAGTCTGATCTCACCCACGCTTATCACTCGATCCCGGATGATGTTTCTATCGCTTCTGAGAGCTCCAACGTTTCCAACGTCTCGGGAGTTTCAGAAGTTTCCGGTGTCTTTTCGGGTTCGAATATCGCCATGATCCCTGAATCCCCGGGATCGAGGATGGTCAGCGCAGCAATGTTAAACGGCTTCCCGCACGCAATGCCGAGGTCGATGCCCATTCCAGGATATTCTATAATCGCGGTGTTGGAATCCTGTATCTCTGCCCTCATACGAGCAGGGCAGTTTGCAGCAAGCACAACCGTTGTATCGCTGTTATTTTTTACGGCGTCCCTGCTTACGTTTGATCCGATGAGAACCTTGCCGGATCTGATTGTTTTTCTCAGTGCTTTATTTAGATCGATGTCCATTCATTTCAACTCTTTTTTTTGAACTGCAGTTTTATTAAGAAGACTGGTGTGTCACTCTACTTATGCGTTTGGTGTGCATCCACAGCCGCCGCAACGATTCTGGCAACTCCGTGCTGATCCCAGTTTCCTGAGTTGATCACGAGATCATATACGATAGGGTCATCGACATCGATGCCGTAATATTTCTCATACCGCGCGGCTTCGCACAACTCCCTCTCCCGGATCTGGGTAGCTGCATCCGAAACTGGTATCCCCTCGCGATGTGAAACCCGCGCTGCCCGAACGTCCAGCGGTGCTGTCACGAATACGGCGAGATCAGGGTCTGCCATCCATGCCGAGAGCCTGCCCTCGAGAATCACATCCGCAGCCTCACTCCTCGCATCCGAGGCGATCTCCTTCTGGAACCGGTCGATCTCCCGGTCGATCTCCTCATTATCTGAGGCGGATGCTCCGAACTCCTCAAGCGTCAGTCCCCTATCCTTTGCCATCTTCCGAAAGATGTCCCCTGCCGAGACAACTCGGGCACCGATGCGTCTCGACAGGATCGCGGATACCGTGCTGGTTCCGCTTCCGGGCAGTCCACTTATCGTGATGATCATCAGTATCCGGATTGTCTCACGGATATTTAGTCATATCGGGGGTGAGCCAGATACCCCTGATACACGCCAGCATACCCCTCTGTCTCGCTTGCAAGCCCCATAAACAGCAGTTGCACGACACGCGCACCGCGCTTCAGCCTGAACCCTGCCTCATTAAACACGATGAGCAGGCACTCGCTCTTTCCCTCGTAGCCGGCATCCCAGACCGCGGTCTCGACGCTCACTGCGCACCGTAATAGACTCGATCTCGGTCGTGCGATCGCGATCGCGTCCTTTGGAATGTGCACGATCTCTCTGGAGACGATCTTGTAACTGCCAGCAGGGAGATCGATCCAGCCGTCGTCATCGAATGCGAGTTCGGTGCATTCCGAGAGCACCCGTTCGCTGTTCTCGAAGGCGATTGCGCCCGCACCAGAGCCAGAACCTGCACCCGCAAACGCAAAGATGTGATCGACTGTGAGTTCGCAGCCGTTCACCTGTATCTGCATATCAGGATCGATCATATCTTCAACAAGCGGAGGATCAAGCTTCATCAGTTCGTCAATCTCATTCTTTGATAGGATCATTGTGGTTCACCACCAAGCTGCGCACCAACAAGCGAGTCCGCAGTCGATATGAATGCATCTGCCGTGCCTTTCGGGATTGCAGCGCCAGAAGCGATGCTGTGCCCGCCGCCCCTGCCGCCCACCGACTCGGAAGCGATCCGCAGCACCTCCGCAAGATCAAGCCCGCGTGCGACCAGGTACTTCGTGCCCCTGGCAGATATCTTGATCTTACCATCGCTATGGTTAAGGACGATGCATGGCTGATCCGGGTACAGAAATCCGGTAACCGTGCTTGCGATGATGCCTGTGCCCTCCGCATCATCAAGCATCAGGTACTTGATATGGTCACCGTGCATGATGCTCGGCTCGGCTGCCTTCATCTCGCTGACAAGGGCGCGCTGGTAATCAACAACCGCTCTTCTGGCATGGGAAACGCCTGCCGGATCCCGGAGACAGAGCGAGAGCGCGATAGCCGTGTCGTTTAACCGTGCGCACGCATGTAAGCATGATATGAAGTCATCGACATTGGAGATCACCTCGCAGCGCAATGTATACACGTCACCGATGAGACTAACGATTGCATCAGGACTGCTCCTCTGCAGCAACTTCAGTGTAAGTGCTGTTGCAAGTTTTCGGAGCTGCGGTTCGACAAGTTCGCTTAATCTGCCGCTCACGCCCACTTCACCGAGAAACTCGCTTACCTTCGCAGCATCGCCTGTGATATCGAGATAGATATCGATGTTCTGTTCAAGAATGTCAGACACGTCCCCGTCCCCGATCCGAATCCCTTTCTTCACAGATATGATCCCGTTCTGCATGCCGTCTGCAAGGATGTCTGCGTTCGCACCGATCATCAGTTGCTTATCCCCGATCGCGCCCGCTATGGCAAGTCCTGATAGGTCGATATTCTCGCTACTGATCCCTTTCGCAACCGCATAGACCGCACCGGACGCTGAGAGCTCGAATGCGCCATCGATCCC